>CAZAKZ010000011.1:0-7410 GCA_964485695.1 uncultured Planctomycetota bacterium
ACTGTCAAACTTCACGAGTCCCCCAGCAGAGCTGGGGGTTTCCCCTTAAAATGATTTCGGCAGGTCATCACGTTCGGTTTCTGGTACGACTCGACCCATGCGTGGATGCTCGGCCAGGTGTTCAGCGGCTTGAAAAGCACGATCCGCAAGGATGGCGGCTGCCGGAGGGGTGTCCCTGGCGATGAAGAGACAGATGGCCTCGAGGTCTTCAAGGGCCTGGGAAGTCCATCTTACTCCAGCCACTTTGCCATGCGCTCGCGGGCTTCAGAGTGCGTGATCAGGTCTCCGGCATCCGCCTGGTACTCACCACGCTCGATCATGTAAAGGAGATACAGGCGCTCAAGGGCATCCTCGAAACTCGCGTCTTCAGGCAAATCTTGGATGGCTTTTAAAATCAGTTGTTTGTTTTGCATATGAGTTTCTTCACCCAGATCATTGTATCTCGTCTGCTGGCATGGAACCTGGGGTGAATTTCTTGAATCTCTATTCCTTCGATTTCCTCCCGCTTCTGTACATCAGCCCCGCGGCCACGCCCTCGGCCACCTTCTTGCCGTAGAGCTTCTCCACCAGGTGGAGCGCCGCCTCGAAGGACTTCACGCCGCCCACACTGGTGAGGACCTTGCCGTCTTCCACGAAGCTCACGTTCTCCTCAACCCGGATGTGGGGATACGCTTTTTGGAACGCCGGAATGTCCTCGGGAAAGGTGGTGCAGCGCGTCTCCCGGAGCAGCCCGGCCTCGGCCAGGAGGAAGGTGCCGTCGCAGAAGGCGACCACGTGCTTGGCCTTTACTCCGCGGCGAGAGATCCAGTCAATGAGGTCCAGGTCCTCGAGGTCGGCCTCCATGCTGTGCTTGCCCCCCGGCACCACCAGCACGTCCAGTTCCGGTGCCGTGGCCAGGTCGTGGTCGGGTCGGATCGTGAGCCCTTCGAATGTTTTCACGGGCTCCCGACTTCGCCCCACAGTGACGACCCGCATACCGGGCTTGATGTGCGAGGCCGTGTGGTGGAACACGTCCAGGGGAGCCGTGAGATCGGTGGTGAACACGCCCTCCAGGACCAGGAAGCCCGCCCGGAGCGGCGGCTCTCCGGAGCCGGCCTCGGGCGTGGCGGCCGTATCCGAAGAAGCGCATCCCCATGCAAGGAGACAGCCCGACAGGAGCAGGAGCACAGCAACGAGGCTACGGTTCATGGTCGATTCTCCGGATTTTTTCACGGCGTGGTCGGCCCAGGCCGAGTCCTGACAGGGAGTTGCACGCCTCGAGAATTTCTGACGCGGTTCCAACAACTTCCAAACATCTCCGGGCTATGCTGATCCCGGAAACAACCAGCCGCCCGAGTATACCGGATGGAACCCGGATTGGAGGTGTGGAATGAGACTCGTCGGCATGACAGTCGGTGTCGTGGTCCTGATCAGCGTGGCAGCGGGCTGGACGCCCTGCCAGAAGAGTCCGGATCAGAGGCTCGTGGAGGCCGAGCTCCTCGAGGTGGCGAGCGGCGACCTGGGCAGGGCCATGGCCGTGTACCAGGCCCTGATCCAGGACGAGAAGGCGCCCGAGGCGGTCCGGGCCCGGGCGTTGCTTTATCTTGCCCGGTGCCACCGCAAGAAGGGCCAGCTCCGGACCGCGGAGAAGCTTCTCAACGATCTGGTGAAGAACCACGCGAAAATGAAAGACCTGGTCCGCCAGGCCAAGAGCTTCCTAGATGAGCTCCGCTCCGGCAAGAGCGCGAATCCTGCCTTTGACTGGCTGGGGGAGCTGGAGAAGAATCCCGAGATCCAGGCCCGGGTGTTCCAGCTGGTCATGGACCTGGCCCCAAACAACGGCGACAGGCATCGCGCCAGCCGACAGCTCCTGGCCCTGGGCACCCTGGCCGTGCCCATGATGGAGCGCCTGCTCAAGACCTCCCAGGATCCAGGACACCGCGGCGCCATTGCGGTCCTCCTGGTGCGGTCCGGCCGGTACGAGGCCCTGCACGTCCTGTTCGAATCCGCGGAGGCCCTGGATAGTGGAGACGATGAACTCTGGCCCTTTGTCCGACAGATTCCCGGACTGGACGAGGATTCCCGTAAGCGCTTGCGCAAGGTCCTCGCCCGGATCCGGGTGGACCACAAGGGGGCGGGAATCCTGGATGCCCTGCGCCTCAAGATGGGGGACACCTCGGACCTGGAAGCCAAGCTCAGGCGCATGGAGGTCACACACCAGGAGTGGGGATACATCTACGACTACGAACCGGTGAACCTATCTCTTTTCGGTGTGTTGAAGTCCGTGGTCTCCAAAGAGGGCAAACAGGCCTTGCTGGGCCGGCGGCTTCAGGATCCGAAGTGCCCGGATGACGCCCGGGACTTCTATCTGGAGATCCTGCTCGAGAAAACGCTCGACCACGTTCCTCTGGATCGCCTCGCCCCCTTGGTGTCTGCGCTGAAGGGGAATTACACCATCGATAAATACGCCTTTGCCATGATCAGGGCGCTGGACGCGCGGGGAGACCACGACGCCCTCGCCGGATTCATGGCCTGGCCGATCCTCAGGAAGTACGTCCTCGACCACTTCAAAACACGTTACGATCCCTTCGGCAAGACCGCCCGGTTCTCCCCGGACTGGTTCCAGGTGCTTCTGGCAGGGAATTGCTACAAGGAAATGCACCAGCTGGCCGAGCGGAACGACAGCTGCGTGAAGCCTTTTGTCGCCTTTCTGAAGAACCGCAAGCAGGACGCGCCCGCGTACCTCGGGTACGGCGGCCGGGATCCGAAATGGCGGCCGACCGCAGAATACGTTAAAGCCATGAAGGACATACTGCTCGTGGACGACCCCGTGAGCCAGGCCATTGCCCTGGAGGCCCTGGCCCTTGCGGTTCCGGTGAAGGGGGAGAAGGTCCTTCCCGAACTCGAGCGCCTCATCCTGGAGCCGCGTGATTTCAATCTCAGGGAGTTCGCCCTCTATGCCCTGCTGAAGCGGTTCGAGACCCGGTCCTGGACCGGCCCGGAAGTGGCCCGGATCCTCGTCGCGGACTTCGAGAAGTACAGGCAGAACCGCTTTCCGATCCGGGGGTACTTCGAGTCTCCGCTGCGGAGACTTCGCGGCTTCGGCTGCCTGTTCATCGGGGTGGCATATATGAAGAGCGGCGCGAAGCTCGGATTCAAGCGGCCAGACGGACCCGCCGATTACGGCCCCGATTACGGTCACTGGGTCTTCTTGCACCTGGACAGGCAGATCCTCATCCGGCTGACGCCCCACATACGGGACCTCTCCGGTATGGATGCGGGAGAGAGGTTCTTCCACTGGCTGGCCGAGCACGTGGGTGTGATCCCCATGCGGAAGATCCTCCTCGAGACGCTCCCGGGCATCAAGGACCTGAAGACAGGTAGCTCGGTCCTGGAGCTGAAGGGCATCGAATTTCTGAAGGACTCTTCAGAATGATTGGACTTCCTGAAGCGGGTGGCCCTGGACAGGGACGTGCATGCGTGGCGGCGCATCGTTGCAGTGAACCTGGCCTGGCCCGGGAGTTCGAAATGGTTCGAATGGCCGGCGTTTTTGAAGAGTGACGATCCACTGGCGTACCTCATTCTCCTCGAGCCGAATCCAAAACCCTCGGTCTGGAGTCTGTTTTATTCTCGGTTCTTCGCGTGGGTGAAGACGCTTCCTCTCGAGGAGCGCAAGACGTTGTGCGAGGCCACCCTGAAGAATTCGAATCCGTGGATCCGCCAGTCCGGCGTACGCATCTTGATCTTCGAGGAGAAAGAGAAACATCCTTTCTTCCTGAAGATGTTCGAGGACTCGGATGTGAACGTGCAAATGGTGGCATACCGCTACTTCATGAAGGATTTGACCGTGCACCTCGCCCCCATGCTGATCCAGATCCTCCAGGAGCAGAAATTCGTCAGGCTCCGGAAGTTGTATATTCTTGAGATCATCAACACTCTGGTGAAGATCGCCGAGCCCGAGAGCCTCGAGCCCCTGGGCGCGCTCCTGGACGATCCCGACCTGACCATCCGGGCCCAGGCCCTGCGCGGCCTCCGGGAGATCCGAAAGGCCCTGGAGGAGAAGCAGGAGTGGAAGCGGGTCATCCAAGAGATGAAGAGGGGCCATGAAAAGAAGTAAGGGGATCACGGCGCTCCTGGCTTACCTGGTGCTGATCCTGGGGCCGGCCGGGGTGCTGGCGTACTTCGCCTTCCAGCTCACGGGCCGGGAACGTGCCGAAGCCGAGCAAGGGGTTAGAGACCGCCTCGAGGCCGAGTCCGAGGCCCTGGGGCGGCGCATGGAGGCGGCCCTGGACGAGGCCGCGGCCCGGGCCGAATCGTGGCTCGCGGTCTCTTCCGAGCCCCTTGAGCCAGCCGGCGTTTCCGGAGTCGTGGGCTATCTCACCCGGGACGGTCTCTCGTACGAGATCCCCATAGAAGAGAAGACCACGAAGGCGTGGGACAAGAAGGAAACAGCACTCTACGACCTGGCCGTGCGCGGCGGCCGGAGTTACGAGCTCGAGCACAAGGACCCTCACCGCGCCCTGGATGCGTACGCCTTTTACTTGCCGCGTATCCAGGCCCCGGTCCTGCGCACCCGGCTCCGGTTCCTGGCCGGCCGGGCTGCCCTGGCCGCGGGTCGGGTGCGCCTGGGAGAGACCGTGATGGCCAAACTGTTCTCAGAGGCCCCGGCCGTGCGCACCGAGGAGGGCCTACCCGTGGATCTGCTGGCCGGAGCGATTCTACTCGGCCGGCAGGAAACCGTAACGCCTCGCGCCTTTCTCCATCGCCTGGAAGCGCACATGGAAAGCCTGACCACTCCGCGGCTCGAGCATTTCCTCTCGCTCCTCGCCGGCCACCCGGACCTCGACCCGGAACGCCTGAGGCTGGAGCGCGAGGCTGAACTGCGCAAGGTTCTCGAGGCGGCCGTGGATCGTCATCCGGAGATTCGCGAGGGCTCGGATGATGTGCTGGATGAAGCAGGCCTTCTCCTGGCACGGACCCTGAACCCGGGCGAGGCCCCTTACCGTGCGGTACATCTGGAAAGTGTGGTCCTGCCCTCACTCGAGATCGAGGGGTACGAGGCGACGCTGGTTCCGGGAAGCGCAGTCACGGAGAGGGAATCCGGACCGGATCGGATCCGCCGGCCGATCCGGGTGGATACGGGAAACCGCAGCCAGGTGGTGTCAACGCTCTGGTTGAAGGACCTCCACCACGCGGAGCGGCTGCAGTCGGTGCGGCAACGCCAGAGCACTCGCATCGCCCTGGTGATTCTCCTTGCTGGAGTGGCCCTGGCCGGCGGTGTGGCCCTGGTCCTGGCCTTTGCGCGCGAGCGCCGACTGGCCCGACTCCGGAACCAGCTCTTGGCCAACGTGACCCACGAGCTCCGGACACCCATCACCTCCATGCGCATGTTCGCCGAGATGCTGGCAAGGGATCCTCTGGACGAGGCGCGCACCCGGCGGTTCGGAAGGATCCTCAGGGGGGAGAGCCTGCGTTTGAGCCAGCTCGTGGAGAACGTGCTGGATTTCTCCCGCCTGGACCGCGCCGAGCAAGAGATGGACCAGGAGCCCGTGGACATGGCCGCCGTGCTCCGGCGCGTGGCCGAGGCCTTTGCCTTCCGGGCCGAGGACAGGGGTGTGGATTTTCAGGTGGAGATTCCCGAGGGCGACCTGGAAGCGTTCACCCACGCGCCGAGCGTGGAGCGCATCGTGTTGAACCTCCTGGACAATGCCCTCAAGTACGGCCGATCCGAGGGTGCCGAGATCCGGCTCCGGGCCGAAACCGCAGCAGGCCGCCTCCGGGTCCTCGTGCTGGACAACGGCCCGGGCATTCCGGCCGGGGAGAGGGAACGGGTGTTTGAACCCTTTTACCGGGTTCGATACGATGATCCTTCGGTGCGCGGCTCGGGCCTCGGCCTCTCCATTGCCCGGCGCCTGGCCTGCGCCCTGGATGGCGACCTTGTCCTCGAGGGCCGCGAGGGGAAGGGAGCCACGTTCATCCTGGAGCTGCCCGTCGAGGCAAAGGCCTGAGATCCATGAAAGACCGCACGCACGTTCTGGTGGTGGAGGACGACGCCGCAATCCTCCTCGGCCTCCGGGAAAAACTCGCCCTCGAGGGCTACCGGGTGTCCACGGCCGAGGACGGCGAGGCCGCACAGCAGCGCCTGGCCGGGGACACGCCCGACCTGGTGATCCTGGACCTCATGCTACCGAAGCTGGACGGCCTCTCCGTGCTGCGATGGTTGCGGAAGCGGGATGCGGCCCTGCCGGTCCTCATCCTGAGCGCCCGGGGCCGGGAGGAGGAGAAGGTGGCGGGGCTCAAGGCCGGCGCCGATGACTACCTGGTGAAACCCTTCGGCCTCGAGGAGCTGCTGGCCCGGGTGGAGGCCCTGGTGCGCAGGGCCCGAGGCCCGGCAAACCCGTTCACCTTCAGTGAGGTCACCGTGGATCCCGTGCACAGAAAGGTGACGCGCGCGGGGGCCGAGGTGCTTCTTTCCCGGAAGGAACTGGAGCTGCTCCTCTTCTTGGTGAAGCACCGGGATCGGGTGGTGAGCCGGGACCAGATCCTGGACGGGGTGTGGGGCCACTTTGCCTCGAGCGCCGCCCGGGCCGTGGACTACCACATCCTGAACCTGCGCAGGAAGCTCGAGGCCGACCCCGGTAATCCCCGGCACATCCTCACCCGCCACGGCCTCGGGTACGAGCTAGTGCCATAATATCAGATCATTCCTAATTTTCTTCGAAACCACGCCTCCAATTTTCCGACCAGGCCCCCGGAGTGTCGATTCAAACACACCCCTGATCTAAGTTTGGACTTGACTAAGTCCTTGACTAAGTTTAATTTTCTGGAGGCATTCATTATTCAGTTCTCGAGGATCGTACCCATGAAATCCGTCAACATTCACGAGGCCAAGACGCACCTTTCCCGCCTCCTCGATCGGGTCGCTGCCGGAGAAGAGATCGTCCTGGCCAAGGCGGGCCGGCCGGTGGCACGGCTGGTTCCGGTGAAGCCGCCTTCCAGGCCCCGGACTCCAGGAACTCTGGCCGGCCGGATCACATTGTCAGAGGACTTTGACATGCCGTTGCCGGAGGACCTTCTGGATGCCTTCGAGGGAAAGACGCCGTGAAGCTGCTTCTCGATACCCACGTTCTGCTTTGGTGGCTGGCGGAACCCGATCGGCTGTCTCGCCGCTCTCGGGAGTGCATGGCCGACCGCCGGAATCCACTCTACTTCAGTGCAGCCAGCTCCTGGGAGATCGCCATCAAGCAAGCTCTGGGAAAGATCCAGTTTTCAGGACCCTTGGCCTCTGTCCTGCCCCAGGCATTTCAGGATCAGGCCGTGACGCCACTCCCCGTGGAACACGCTCATGCGTTTCGCGTTGCCGAGCTTCCTCCGCATCACCGGGACCCTTTTGATCGAATGCTCGTTGCCCAGGCGCAGCTCGAGGATTTG
>CAZAKZ010000011.1:7510-72648 GCA_964485695.1 uncultured Planctomycetota bacterium
GGAGTACGACGTGGAGATCGTCTGGTAAACTGAATTCCCGAACGATCCAGTCAACCGGGACCCGCTGCCATGGACAAGCGATTCATCCTCGACGTCTTCGAGCCCGCGTACCTGCAGCTGCACCGGGAGGGTTTGCTCGACGCCCGGGTGGACGCGGCCCTGGAAGAACTGGCGTCGTGCTGCGCCTGCCCGCGCAACTGCAAGGTGAACCGCCTCGAGGACGAGACCGGCGTGTGCGGCACCGGGCGGGAGGCCCTGGTGTCGAGCGCCTTTGCCCACCACGGCGAGGAGCCCTGCCTGCGCGGCACCTCCGGGTCGGGCACGATATTCTTCAGCCTGTGCAACCTCCAGTGCGTCTTCTGCCAGAACTGGGACATCTCCCAGGTGGCCCGGGGCACACCGTGTTCGGCCGAGGAGGTGGCCCGCCTCATGGTCGATCTCCAGAACGTGGGCTGCCACAACGTCAACTTCGTCACGCCCGAACACGTGGTGCCGCAGGTGGTGGAGGCCGTGGTCTTGGCCGTCAAGGCCGGCCTGGTCGTGCCCATCGTCTACAACACCAGCGCCTACGACTCCTTGGCTTCGCTGAAGCTCATGGAAGGGCTGGTGGACATCTACATGCCCGACTTCAAGTTCTGGAACCCGGACACGGCCAGGCGCCTGTGCAAGGCCAAGGACTATCCGGACCGGGCCCGGGAGGCGCTTAAGGAGATGCACCGCCAGGTGGGGACGCTCAAGTGCGGTCCCGACGGCGTGGCCCGGCGCGGCGTGCTGGTCCGGCACCTGGTCATGCCGGGCCAGGCCGACGAGACCGAGGCCATCTTCCGTTTCCTGGCCGAGGTGGTCTCGCCGGACACCTTCGTGAACATCATGGCCCAGTACCGGCCCGCCCACCGGGTGGGCCGCGGGGACAGTGCCGCGGCCTACGAGGACATCGACCGCCGGCCATCGCAGCAGGAGCTGAAGCACGCGTACGCGGCGGCGCGCGCGGCCGGCCTCTGGCGCTTCGACGATCGGGGGTAGGAAGACCTCAGTGCTTCGAGATCTCCTCATAGAGGATGCCGGCCGCCTCCCGGGCGTCCACCTGGTTTTCGGTCAGATGCGTCCCCGGGGGCTCCGGTCGTTTCCGGGGGCCCAGGAACATGGCCTCGGAAACGGCGTCGCCCACCTCCCGCGGGGGGAGGAACGCCGCGGCCAGCTTGTCCCCGGTCTCGATGCCGGGGAGATTGGTCACCACCGTGTAGTTGGCCTGCCCGTCGTGCACCTGGGTGCGGGTGAGGGCCGGACTCCTCACCGTGTTGCGCACCTGGACCGTGACCAGGTCCACGCCCGAGGCCAGGGTGGTGCCGGGATTCGCGAGGCGCGCAGGTAGGCCCTGGAGGGTGCGAAGACTCCAGGCCAGGTTCGCCCGGGCCAGGGCCTGGGTCTGGGTGCTGGAGAGGGCCGGGGCCAGGCCGTCCGCCAGGGTACGGACGGTCCGGATCAGGTCGTTCATGGGCTCGGAGGCGGTCAGCTGTGGGGGAGGTTGGTAGAGGTAAGCCAGGGTCATGACCGCGGATTCAACGGCCGACGTCAGCCGGGCAAACTCCTCCTTCGAGGGTTTCAGCGGAACCCCCAGCTTCAGCCGGGTGTGTTTCTTGAGCAGGGCGCACGCCCGCTGGGCCACGAGAAGGCGTGGATCCCGGGTCGTATCATGGGTCATGGAGCATTCTCTTCGTCCGCGCCGATGTCCGGTGACGCCCGCGCATGGCCCCACGCTACCCCGACCTCTATCCAGGGTCAACAGATTCCCCTCCCTGCCGGACCCGGGGCAGGAATTGAATTCCGGGTTCCGGGATCTTCTGGCACAATTCGGGGTCCTACTACGAATTGAAATGCAATCACGGGGAACACCATGATGAAAACGACTCTTTGCCTTGTGGTCTGGCTCTGCGGATGCCTCCTCGCTGTCGCGGCCGGCCAGGAAGAATCCCGGGAAATCCGCCTGACCGAGGGCCTGATGATCCAGAGCCCCGGCCGCGGTGGCCGGAATCCCGTGCACACCGACGCCCTGGAGGCGCACCTCGTGGCCGGGACGTGGCAGCCTCCGGAGGCCGGGGCGTCCCTCGTCCTGCCGGACGGCACCAAAAAAACCTGGAAAGCTGCTCGAGCCGGCAAGGGCGGTCGATTCCAACCGGGGGCCTTCAAGGGCGGCTACGCCTGGTTTTCCGTGGACCTGGAGGAGGAGGACACCTGGATCCTGGAGGCTTCCGGCCATGGTCTGGTTTACGTGAACGGGGAGATTCGCGCCGGCGACCCGTACGCCACGAGGTGGCTCAGGGTGCCCGTGGAACTCGGGGAGGGAAAGAACCAGTTCCTCTTCCGCCTCGGAAGGCGGCCCTTTTCCGCCCGCCTGGTGCGGCCGAAATCTCCGGCCTTCTTCAACACCAGAGACACGACCCTTCCCGACGTCCTCGCCGGAGAAGAGATCCAGACCCACGGGGCCGTGGTCGTGGTCAACGCCTCCTCTCGCATTCTGAGCCGGGCCTTCCTCGCCGTATCCCTGCAGGGAGGGGAGCCCCTGCGAGTTCCCCTGCCTCTGCTACCGCCGCTCACTGCCCGGAAGGTGGCCTTTCCCCTTCAGGGGCCCGCGCCCACCGACGGCAAGACCCTTACGGTGCGCCTGGAACTCTACCCTACCCTCCGCAGGCGGTCCCGGAAGTTCGCGGACATCGCCACCCTGACCCTGAACGTGCGGCGGCCGGACGAGCCCCATTGCCGGACCTTCCTGAGCGGCATCGACGGCAGCGTCCAGTATTACGCCGTGCACCCGGCCGGCCCCTCAGCGAAGCGACCGGGCCTGGTGCTCAGCTGCCACGGCGCCGGTGTCCGTGCCCTGAACCAGGCCCGGTCCTACAGCCGGAAATCGTGGTGCCACCTGGTGGCACCCACCAACCGGCGGCCGTTCGGGTTCGACTGGGAGGACTGGGGCCGCCTGGACGCCCTGGAGGTGCTGGATCTGGCGCAGAAGGACCTGGGCACGGATCCGCGCCGGACCTACCTCACCGGCCACTCCATGGGCGGCCATGGAGCCTGGCACCTTGCGGTCACCTTTCCGGACCGCTTTGCAGCCGTGGGTCCCAGCGCGGGCTGGATCAGCTTCTGGTCCTACTCCACGGCCCGGAACTTCAAGGGAACCTCCGGAATCGAGCCCCTGCTCATGCGGGCCGCCTCACCCAGCCGCACCCTGGACCTGGCGCCGAACCTCTCGGCCATGGGCGTCTACATCCTGCACGGAGAGAAGGACGACAACGTGCCCGTGACCGAGGCCCGGCGCATGCGGAAGCACCTGAAAGCGTTCCACAAGGACCTCGGCTACCACGAGGAGCCCGGCATGGGCCACTGGTGGGACAACGACAAGAAGATCCCGGGCACGGCGTGCGTGGACTGGCCGCCCATGATGGCGTTCTTTCAGAAGCACAGAGTGCTCGAGGGTGCAGAGGCGCGCAGCATCGATTTCCTCACGGCCAGCCCGGGCGTGTCGGCCCGATGCCACTGGGTGGAGGTGCTGGCGCAGCAGAAATGTCTGGAGGTGAGTCGGGTGCAGATCCGTTTCGATGGTGCAAAACGCACTGTTTCGGGTACGACCGAGAACGTGGCTCGCCTGCGCCTGGATCTCGAGTCGTGGACGCCTGCGGAGCCCGGGGGTACGTGGTCGATCTGCCTGGACAAGAGCGAGATCCGTGATCTGCCCTGGCCGCCCGGGCCGGAGAAAAGCGTCTGGCTTGCCCGGAGTGCCGGGGGCAAATGGACCGTCGGTCCTGCCCCCTCCGCCGCCCGAAAAGGACCGCACCGCTACGGCCCCTTCAGGGAGGTGTTCCGGAACCGCATGGTGTTCGTCTATGCCACGGACGGCGACGAGGTCGAAAACGCCTGGGCCCTGGCCCGGGCCCGGTACGACGCCGAGACCTTCGGCTACCGCGGCAACGGATCCGTGGACGTGATTCCGGACGCGGTCTTCGACGCGGACGCGCATCCCGACCGCAACGTGATCCTCTACGGCAATGCGGACAACCACATGACTTGGGAGGCCCTGCTCGGCAAGAGCCCGGTGCAGGTCACCCGGACCGGAGTGCGCATCGGAGACCGGGAGGAAAAGGGCGAGGACCTGGCGTGCCTCTTTCTCCGCCCCCGGCCGGGCAGCGACCGGGCCCTGGTGGGCGCGGTGGCGGGTACGGGGGAGCGGGGATTGCGCCTCACCGACCGGCTGCCCTATTTCGTATCGGGCATCGCCTACCCCGACGTTATCGTTTTCGGTCCCGAGATGCTCTCCAAGGGAACGGCCGGAGTCCGGGCCGCGGGCTTCTTCGGCCCGGACTGGAGCGTGAAGCGGGGAGAGATCGTCTGGCGAAAGGAATCAGATTGATCGCTTTTTGAGGCCCATGAATCCCTTCGTCGCCTCCTCCACCCGGTTCACGATCTTCAGTGGGCGGTAGACGTGCTCCTCGAGCCACCGCCTTTGCAGGTCCTCCTGCCGATCCTGGCGGACGATGTCCTTCACCTTCTCGAAGGGGTAGGCCTCGCGGTCGGGCGGGGTGCGCTTGCGGCAGTAGATGATGTGGTAGCCCTGACGGGTGCGAACGGGCGGGGTGATCTCGTTTTCCTCGAGGGCGAAGGCCAGGCGGCAGAACTCCGGATCGTAGGCGCTCACCAGGGTGAACATGCCCACGTCGCCGCCCCGGTCGCGGCTGGCCGCGTCCTGGGAGTATTGCTGGACCATGTCGATGAAGTCCGCACCCGCCTTCAGCTTCTTATAGACCTCCTTGATCCTGGACCGGGCCCGGTCGAAGTCGACCCGGCCGGTGGCGGGATCCGCCTCGCTCACCAGGATGTGGCTGGCCGTGACCGTGGCCCGGCCGAAGTGCTCAATGTGGGCCTCGTAGTAGGCTTTGAGCACAACGTCCCCGACGTCGGACTCCACGATCTGGTTCACGCCATCGGCCACCCGGAAGCGTCGCGTCTCCAGGTAGACGTTCCGGCCCACCAGCTGGATGGCCCGCTCCCACGAGAACTCACTGCCCCTGTACTTTTCTCGTTCCTCCTCGATGCGCCGGGCCACCCGGGTATCCGAGATCTTGATCCCCCTTTCCTTCATGGCCGCGAGGGCCGCCACGTAGCGGCCGCGGCTCTCCAGGGCCTCGTCCAGATGGCGGAGCTTCAGGTCGGGGATCCGTGCGGCCAGGAGCTCGCGTCCCTTCAACGCGGCTTCCAGGCGTACGCGACCGGTGGGAATGACGAAGGCGGGAAAACGCTTCCCCTTCGGGATCACTCGCGCCAGGTCCGGATGGCTCCGGGAGGGTTTCTGCAGCCGGAACGTACCCGCCTTCCACCCGGGGAACACCTGGCTCAGGGCGCGCGTCTCGGGCCGGGCTTTTGCTGAGGCGTAGACGACGACTCCCACGTCGTCCGTCTCGAAGAACGCGCGGCCGCCATCGACCAGGGCCACGGCGAACCGGATCCTGGAGGGTGCACGCCCCGCTACGATCTCGAGGGGGGTCGCACCCGAGAGGTGGTTTTTCAGGTAGTTTCGGAGGGAGCCCTCCACCGAGATCGTGGCGAAGGTGCCGCGCTCCAGGCGGGCAGGATCCGTCTCCACAATGTGCCGGCCCTGGACCTTCCGGGCCCACGTGCGGCCCGCTTCCTCCCCGGGGGACTTGCCCGCAGGGGTTCCGGTGTCCGCCCGGACCATGGCGGCCACGGCGGCGTTCAGGTGCATGAGGCGTTTGAACCGCTGAAAGAAAATGCGCTGGGCCCGGAGCGTCTCGACCAGGCTCCGGCCGCGGCCGTTGGTCTCGATGAAATCCGAAACAGCCCTGCGGAAGGCCATTTCGCCGACCCGGATGCCCCGGCCGGCCGCCTCCAGGGCCATGGCTTTTTGCCGCCCCAGGACCTCGATCATGGGGGATGCATACAGAAACACCACCTCTTCGAGGAGGTCACCCAGGCGGACGGGAATGCCGTTCACCTCCCCGGCGAGGATTCCCATGGCGGATTCCGGCGGGAGGAGGGTGCCCTGCACGGCCCGGGCCGCCTCCATTTCCTTGTTCAGGTCCCTGGGCTTGACCTGCTGCGCGGGCGTCCGGGCTCCGGCCACGATGCAGGACAGGCACAGCAACAAAGCGATGATCACGGAGCGTGGATCAGGGAACATTGCGGGATCTCCAGGTGGGCGGCTCGGCTTTGTCCAGTGACCTTTCCATTGTACCCCGGAATCCGGGATCTGGGTATGGTCTGGATTCCAAACCCGGGCCGGGAATTTGACTTTTCTCCACGGTCTTTTGAAAAAAGGTGTAACCCGCGCCGCTCGATTGCGACCTACCGGGCGCTAGCCAGGATGGTGGTGAAACCGAAACACGTTTCCAGGGAAGGTGCGTACCCATGGCACGCTCAATGCGATGGATTCTGCCGTTGCTGGTGGCATGGGCCCTGGCCGGCCTCGTGGTTACCCTGGTCAAAGACGACGCCGTGGACCTCCGCTCGACCCTGGAGGATTCCGGTGTCCGGGACGCAGTAGAGGGGGGATCCGTGAATCCGCCCGGTTTGCCGGTGCCTTCCGGCGCCCGGCAGGCGAAACCCGAGGCGGCCCCCGGCACGGGTGGGGTGGCGGCGAAATCGCTCGAGGGACCGGTACCGAGCGTGCTCCGGGTGCGTATCAGGGAAAGGGGCTCCGGCAAGGATATCCCCGGAGTGCGGGTCGAGCTCTACCGGGAAGAGAAACTCCACAAGGAGGCCGTGAGCGCCCCCGACGGCACGTGTGGCTTTGAAAACCTGCCTGCAGGCGTATGGGAGATCCACGCCGTGCCTTTGGCACATGTGCCGGGGATTGACTCTCTGCGCCTCGGCCCCGGGGAGGCGGTGGAATATTGCATCGACCTGGATCCGGGTGTTGGGGTGCAGGTCCGGGTGGAGGAGGAGGGGACGGCCACGCGCCTGGAGGGCGTGCAGGTCCGGTACTGGTTCGCCCGGTCCGGGATCTCTCGAAGCGGCCGGACCGATGCGTGCGGGAAGGTGGTTCTTCCCGGTCTGCCCCCGGCAACGTGGACCGAGGGCTGTCTGGACGTGGAGAGGCCGGGCTACTTCCACCTCCTGTCCGCGTCCGGGAGTGCGTTCGAGCGCACGCGTCCGACCGAGATCCGGGTGAGAATGGTCCTGGCCGGGCGCCTGGAAGGCAAGGTCCTCGGGGCCGGCGGCGCACCGGTGTCCGGCGCGGGAGTCTATCTGGACTGCGAGGAGACGACGTGGGCGCGCCTCCGGCCGTTCGTTCCGGACGGCCGGAAGGAAGGTGTTTCGGTGGTGGAGAGGCTGTGGACCCGTACCGACCGGGAGGGTAGGTTTTGTTTGAATGGCTTTCCGCCGCGGGTGTCCGCGACCCTGGCGATCCGGGCCCGGGGCTGCATGCCCGGCACCATGAAGGTGACCCTCGAGGCCGGGGAAGAGCGCCACGGCCTTACGATCCGGATGAAGGCCGGAGTGTACCTGGAAGGTCGCGTCGAGGACGCTCACGGCCGGGCCGTGTCCGGCGCCAGGGTGAAGGTGGCGACCTCCGGCCGGGTGCACCTCGTCGGGGAGACCGGGGACGGGGGCGCCTTCCGGATCTCGGGATTCCGGCCGGGTCGGTACCAGGTGAAGGCCGACGCCCGGGGATGGATCGAATCCCCGGTGCAGGCAGTCCGGATCGGCCGGAGCGGTCTTCCGGCCTCGATCCGGCTCGTGCTGCGCAAGGCAGCGCCCTCCATCCAGGGCAAGGTGCTGGACACCGAGGGGCACAGTCTGGCCGGGGTGGAGGTGGCGGCCCACGGCGTGGAGCGGCCCGGGTTGTTTCCGGGAGAGACGTTCTGGCCCTCCACGGACGTCACCGATGGCGACGGACGGTTTTGCCTCACGGGCCTGCGCCCGGACTGGACCTACGAGGTGCGGGTGAACGCGCCCGAGGGGCGGGTTTCCACAATCCCCGGGCCACTCTTGCCGGGCGTCCGGGACCTGTGCATCCGGGTGGAGGCGGCCGGGGGGCTGATCGGGTACGTGCCGGCGGGCCTGGAGGCGCCCGTGTTCCGGGTGCGGGTCGAGGCCGAGGGGCAGCCGTCCCGGTCCGTGTCCCGGCCCTACCATTCGTCTCCGTTCTCGATTTCCGGCCTGGTTCCGGGCCGCTACCGGGTGGAAGCCCGCGGCGAGGACGGTCGGGTGGTGGCGGCCGCGAGGGAGGTCCCGGTGCAAGCCGGGGAGGTGACCGCGGGCGTTCATCTGGTGGAAGTGGCGGGCCCGAGACTCACGGGATGCGTGGTGGACGTGACGGGCCGGCCCCTGGCCGGGGTGACAGTGGGTACGTTCACGGGGCTCCGGACCGGGCGCGCTGTCCGGCACGTGGCCCGCACCGATGCGGGCGGCCGCTTCGTCCTTGCCGGCCTCGGGCCATGCGTGTGCGACCTGGCCGTGGACGGCGGCGGTCTCGGATTCACCGTGTGCCGGGACGTCCGGATTCCGGGGCGCAATCTGGAGGTCCTCTTCCATCCCTCGGTCACGATGCGGGTGAAGGTGGTATCGCGAGCGGGCCGGGGTCCGGTTCCGGGGGCGACCGTGGCCTTGATGACCCGGGGTTCGGCCGCGGTCCGTCTCCGGACGGACCGCAGCGGTCTGGCCGTGTTCCGGACCTCTCCGGGGGGGTACGCGGTGGTGGTGGCGGCGGTGGGGTACGAGAGTCAAGGTTGCAGGGTCTCGGTCCCGTCGGCGGGCCGGGAGGTGTTCCGGGAGTTCGTGCTCACCGGAAAAGGCCCTGAAGTTTTGCCGGTGGGAGCAAGGGACCGTGCTGCGGCAGGAGGTGATTCATGACCAGACGATGGCTCGGGGTGTTCTTACTGGTACTCATGGCGCTGTCGGCCACACTGTCCGAGGGGCAGGCCGCGCCTTCCATCAACGCGACGTGGGCCACGACCGGTGGCAAGGGAGGGGCGTTGAACGTCAGCATCACGAACCTGCCTCCCCATGCCACCGTGGAGGTGGAGGTGAAAGACATCTCCCACGGCAGTCAGACGGAGGATCCCGTGGGAAAGCCCCCGGACAAGGCGGACGAGAAGGGGAACTGGCCGGGCACCAAGGCCGGAAGCCAGACCGGATATCCCGACACGGCCAAGGATCCGGGGGGCACGAAGTATGTCGTGTCCGTCAAGGTGAACGGCAAGACCGGCCCATCCAAGGAGGTGATCAAACCGGGGAAGGAGACGCGTAGCTTCTGGAGCATCTTAGGTACTCTGGGAACGATCTATCTCACCGACGCCTTGGGCGTCACCTCCCCTGTGGTTGAACTCCGACCCGTGGCTGCGGGGATTCCTGTGGCCGCGTGATACGCCTTTGCTCCCGGAATCAGGCGCACCGGGCACCCGCCGCGGCATCCGGATGCGTCTGGTTCCGGTTTTGACTATCCACGGTCAGCGCTTCGGATAGGTCTTCCTCACCCAGCGCTGCCACTCCTCGTCGAAGGCGGAAACGCTCCGGCCGAAGGACGTACGGAAGGCGGGGTGGGGATCGACGTGGCCCTCCGCTCCTAGGCGGCGTACGAAGGTTCTGAGCCCCCGCTTGTGGTTCTGGATGATGTAGTCCACCATGCTGAAGGCGAGGCCGTGCTCCAGGTTGGACAGCGAGGACATGTCCTTCACGACGAAGAAGTCGGGGAAGGACTCGGCCTTGCCAGAGACGATGAGGCGGCGTACGCGGGGGCGCCACCGGCCGCCGCCGAAGACGCCCACGTCGCGGGACTCGGAAAAGCAGTAGGTGTTGAAATCCGGGTGCTCGCGCCGCTCCCACCAGTGGGCAAAGCCCGCATCCAGCCAGGCGGGCATGTTGTAGCCGTTGCGGATCTGGCACTCCAGCAGCAGGTGCGCCCACATGTGGATGACGGTGCTGTTCCAGCTGTTGATGCCGGCCCTGGGCGGGGGGGGGCGCGTGAAGCCCACGGCATCGTCGGCGTGGAGGATGAACTCCTGGCCGCCGTTGGCTCGGAGGCCGGTGAACCGGTCCGTGAAGCGGTCGTAGTCCCTCTGCTTGGCGAACAGGTAGATCTCGTGCTTGTTCTTCCGGTTCATGATGTCGTCGTAGGACGAAGCCCGGGTCTTGAACAGCTCCCAGAACTCCAGCTTCACCCGGTGCATGTGCAGAGCGATGAGGTGCGCCATGTGGTGGCGGTTCAGCCGGGGCATCTTGCCCTTGAGGCCGGGGAAGCGCTTCCTGAGCATGGGCAGCTCCAGGAGCAGGCGGGGCGTGGTGGCGGGATTGACCTTGTAACCGGGGATGGTGGTCACCAGCTTGAAGTCCTCGGTCTCGATGCAGATGACGTGGCGGGACCGGATGTGGTCCAGCACGGCCTTGCCGTCGAACTCCATGAGGCGTAGCTTTTTCTCCGGCCCGGGGATGAGCTTGCGCTTCAGGCACTCCGTGCAGTAGGGCTGAATCGGGTAGGCGGTGAACCGGCCGGCCCTTGCCGGGGCCTGGGCCGGCAGTGGCGGTCCCACCAGGAGGAATGCCGCAGCCAGGATGCACAGGAGATTCACGGTTTTTACTCTTTCCAGCGACCCGGGATTCATTCTATCCGGGAATCGGGTTGGGAAACAGGGGAGGGACCGGAGAGGATGTCGTCCGGAAAAGGAAGAGACGGGGACCAAGACTCTCAGGTTCAGAGAAGGCTAGGCTCGGGCGTGGCCCAGGAATCAAGGTCCCCGTTACATCCGGTAAAACGGGAGAAGGCGGGGAATGTTGCAAGAAACAGAACCGGGCTTTATCGTTGTGCGGCGCGAAATTCCTTGACGGGAGAGGCCCGTTTGTCCTTTTTGGAGGGTTCATTCCGGATTCTTGCATGGAGTGGAGAGATTGAAATCGTTCGAGGCGGTGCTCATACCCGAAGGCGACCGACTCACACCGGGTCTGGGAATCGAGGAGAAAGGGAACAAGGTCGTCCTGGAGACGGTGTACGGAAAGCGATACAGCCTCGTCAGGGACAAGATCCTGTTCCGTGAGCCGCTTCAGGCCGAGACCAAGGCAGACGGTCTCCGATGCCTCAAGGACCGGGCCGGTCGGGCCGAGGCTCTGAAGGACGAGGTGGATGTGGAACTCCTCTACGAAAGCCTCGCCGACCAGGAGGACGCGGTCTATACGCTGCACCACCTCGTACGGACCTACTTCTCCGGGGCCGTGGATCTCGTCCATCTGAAGGCCATGGACCTGGCCGTGGGCGACGGAGGCGACTACTTCAAGCGGACAGGGTGGAAGTTCAGGCTCCATACCCGCGCCACACTGGAGCAGACGCGCCGGAAACGAGCCGAGGCCGAGGAGAAGGCGAGGCGCCTCGACGTCGTCCTCGGCCGGGTGGCGGCAACCCTTGAGGGTAGCCGGCCCGACGGCAGCCTCGAGATGGACGAGGAGGCGAAGGACGTCCTGGACCAGGTCCGTTCCTTCGTGGTCCAGGGCAGCGGCCCGGGCGAGGTCGTGGTACAGCGACTCAAGAACGTGCCCGCTGTCTCCCACCTTGGCGGAACGCTTCAGGAAACCGGCCTGGAAATCCTTCTCGCTCTCGGGGTATGCGAGCGGCCCACGGACCTGCTCCTCGGCCGCTGCCGTCTGAACCGGAGCTTCAAGGCCGACCACCTCGAGGCTGTGGAGGCGGTGAAGGAGGCGATTCACGCTCGCCGGGACCTGCCGCCGGCCCCGGTGGAGGCCTGGACCCTGGACGACGAGGGCACCGAGGACTACGACGACGCCGTGAGTCTCCACCCCGTGGACGGCGGCGGCCTCGAGCTGGGGGTGCACATCGCCGACCCGTCGCCCTATATTCCGCCCGGCTCCCCTCTGGACGAGGAGGCCTACACCCGGGGCACGACGGTCTATCTCCCCGACCGGAAGTATCCCATGTTTCCCCCGGAGCTGAGCGAGGGCCTGCTGAGTCTTCGCACCGGCGTGGAGCGACCGGTGATGAGCTTCTACTTTCCTCTGGATACCCCCAATGCCGAGCCGGGCGAGCCCCGCATCGTGAAGGAGTGTCTGACGGTGTCGGGGAACCTCACCTACGACGAGGTGAACCCATGGCTCCTGGACAGCGGGGAGGCGGGGCGAACCGGAGAGGCGCTTCGCACGGCCTACCGCATCGCCGAGGCCCTGACCGCAAGGCGACTGGAGGCGGGCGCTGTGACCTTTCACGGGCCGGAGCTGAAGGTCTTTGTGGACGCCCAGGGCGAGGTCCACCTCCGGCGTATCGACGTCGGTACGCCCGCCCGGCGCCTGGTGAGCGAGCTGATGATCCTCGTGAACCGGGCCGGCGCCCGGTTCCTGGAGCGCCACGACATCCCCGCCATCTATCGCGCCCAGAATCCGCCCCGGGAGCCCGTGGTCCTGGGGGACGCCTACGATCCGGTCGCCTTCCGGCGCGAGGTGCGCAAGATGGTTAAGGCCCGGCTTACCCTGGATCCCGAACCCCATGCCGGCCTGGGCCTGCCCTGCTATACCCAGCTTTCTAGCCCGCTCAGGCGCTACGCCGACCTGGTCATGCACCGCCAGCTGAGCCACGCCATCGACGGCCGGCCGGTGCCTTTTTCGGACAGAGATGCCCTCCTCGAGGTGGTGGTCACCTCGGATATGAACTATCAGACCGCAGTGGACCTGGAACGGAGATCCAAGCACGCATACGGGCTCCGCTACCTTGAGGCCAGGACGGGGGAGACCTTCGAGATGGTGGTGGTGGAGCGTCTACAGGGCCGCAGCGACGTGGTGGCGGAGTTCAAGGACTTCGGTCTCACGGGCCGCATCGCCTGTTCTGCGGGCGCGGCCCCTGAGGTGGGAACGCGACTCCGGGCCGTGATCCGGTCCATCGACGTGATTCGAGAGGAAGCGGTTCTGGAGCCGGTACCATGAGCAACGCCGCTCAGACCCCGATGATGAAGCAGTACCATGCGGCCAGGGCCGAACACCCGGACTGCATTCTGTTTTTCCGCATGGGTGACTTCTTCGAGATGTTCTACGACGACGCCGTCCTCGTGTCCCGGGAGCTGGGCCTCACCCTCACCTCGCGCAGCAAGGGAGAGGACGCCATCCCCATGGCCGGGGTGCCGGTGAGATCCATGGAGGGGTATCTCCGGAAGCTGGTGGCCCGGGGACACCGCGTGGCGCTCTGCGATCAGGTGGAGGACCCGCGCGAGGCCAAGGATATCGTGGACCGCCGTGTGGTCCGGGTGATCACCCCCGGCACCCTGACCGAGGACACGGCCCTGGAGGAAAGCGAGCCCAACTTCCTCACGGCCGTGGCGCCGGGAAGGCGGGGCGTGGGACTGGCATGGGCCGATGTGAGCACCGGGATCTTCGAGCTGGAGGAGGTGCCGCCGGATCGATTGAGTGACGAGCTGACGCGGCTGCAGCCCGCGGAGCTCCTGGTGCCCGAGGAGCTGGAGCGGGAGAACGCGGCCATCCACACCGTGGTCCGTGCCTCCGAGGCCCGGACCGTGACGCCGCTGCCGGGGTGGAAATTCGGAAGGGATGGTGGTTTCCAGGTCCTGGCCGACCACCTGAAGGTCAACGATCTGGCCGGATTCGGATGCGATGACCTCGGCCCGGCCCTGGGCGCGGGCGGGGCGTTGCTCCACTACCTGAAGGAGACCCAGCAAGCGGACCTGTCCCACATCAACGCGATCTCGAGGTTTCGAGACAGCGACACTATGTTCCTGGACCGGGCCACCCGTCGGGCCCTGGAGCTCACCACGAATGCCCGGGACGGGGGCCGGGACGGCACCCTGCTCCAGGTGCTGGATCGAACCCAGACGCCCATGGGAGCCCGACGCCTCAAGGCCTGGGTGACGGCACCGCTGAGGCGCCTGGAAGCCATCCACGAGCGCCAGGAAGGGGTGGCGACCCTGGTGGAGAGCGCCGGGGTGCGTGAATGCGTCCGGAGCGGCCTGACCGGAGTCCACGATCTGGAGCGCCTGGTGGGGCGCCTCGGATGCGGGCGAGCCGGTGCCCGGGACCTGGTGGCTCTCGCCTCCTCCCTCGTGCCCGTGCCCGGCCTCATGGACGGACTGGAGGAGGCCGCCAAGGCGGTTCCGTATCTCCTGAACATCCACGCGCGCCTGGATCCCTGCCCCGAGGTGACGGACCTGGTGGGCCGGGCCCTGGTGGACTCCCCGCCGGCGATCCTCACCGAGGGCGGCCTGATCCGGGAGGGGTACGACGGAGACCTGGATAAACTCCACACCGTGGGCAGCGAGGGAAAGGGCTACCTCCACCGCTACCAGGCCGAGGAGGCCGAGCGCACCGGCATCTCGAACCTGAAGGTGGGATTCAACCGGGTCTTCGGATACTACATCGAGATCACCCACACCCATTCGGACCGGGTGCCCGACAACTACGTGCGCAAGCAAACCCTGAAGAATGCGGAGCGCTACATTACACCGGAGCTCAAGGAATACGAGGCCCGGGTGCTGAACGCCGAGGAGCGCATCAAGGACATCGAGTACCGGCTGTTCATGGAGGTGCGCGGTGAGGTGGAGCGCCACGTCACCCGCATCCAGACCTGCGCCGGGGCCCTGGCGGACCTGGATGCCGCGGCCTCCCTGGCCGAGGTGGCCGTGATCCGGCGCTACGTCCGGCCCGAGGTGAACCGGGGCCTGCGCCTCGAGGTGGAAGGCGGCCGGCATCCGGTTCTCGAGGCCGGCATGGCCGGCGGCGAGTTCGTTCCCAACGACCTCGACCTGGACGGCAAGGGCGACCGGCTGGCGATCCTCACCGGCCCCAACATGTCGGGGAAATCCACCTACATCCGCCAGGCCGCCCTCCACGCCCTCATGGCCCAGGCCGGGGCCTACGTGAGCGCGGACCGCGCCGTCATCGGCCTGGTGGACCGGGTGTTCACACGCGTGGGCGCCTCGGACGACCTCAGCCGCGGCCTGAGCACCTTCATGGTGGAGATGACCGAGGTGGCCAACATCCTCAACAACGCCACGGACCGGAGCCTCCTGATCCTCGACGAGGTGGGCCGCGGCACCAGCACCTACGACGGCGTGAGCATTGCCTGGGCCGTGGCCGAGCACCTGGCAACCCGCCTCCGGAGCCGCACCCTGTTTGCCACCCATTACCACGAACTCACGGCGCTGGCCGAACGCCTCGAGGGCGTGCGCAACTACAACGTTTCGGTGCGGGAATGGGGCGAGCAGGTGGTGTTCCTCCACCGCATCGTGCCGGGTGGCTCGGACCGCTCCTACGGACTGCACGTGGCCCGGCTGGCCGGCGTTCCCGGCGGCGTCATCGATCGGGCCCGGGTGATCCTGGAGATCCTTCAGGGCAAGGCCGAGAGGCGCGAGGCTCTGCCCGGCCTCGGCGGCGGGGACGAGGCGGCTGCGCCCAGGCAGCTTTCCCTGTTCGATCCGGAGGGCGATCCGGTGATCCAGGCGCTGCGCGAGGCGGATGTGAACCGCATGACGCCCCTGGAAGCGCTTGAGCTGCTGGCCAGGCTGAAGGATCAGCTGGAGTAATCCGGCACTTCACGTCCGCACCCTGTCCAGGAGCGCGGCCCCCACCGCCGCGAACAGGATCACGGGGATCCAGGCCGCCATGACGGGGCCCAGGTCGCTCCGGTTTCCCAGATCCATGCTCACGAAATCGGCGAGGTAGAATCCGGCGCACATGGCGAGACATTTCAGGATGGGGCCGATGCCCAACTGGCGCATATAGGCTCGCATCAGGAAGGGAAGGCCCAGGAGCAGCAGCACCAGGCACTTGAGGGGATGGGTGAAGTGCCGGTGGATCTCCAGCACCAGAGCGGGGTCCGGGTGGCGGCGGTGCGCTTTCCGGAGCTGGCCCACATTCATGGCGGGTTTTTCCAGCTTGGCGAGCTCGATGTCCCTGGGCTTGAGCCTCGAGCCGGTGAGGAACCGGACGGGACGCTGCACCAGCATGCCGTGTTCGTTCCTGAACTCCTCGAAGCTTCCTTCGGCCAGGACCCAGCCCTTCCTTCCGTCCGCCGTCTTGCGCACGTACCGTGCCGAGGGAGCGAACACCTGGCGCTTCCGGGCCAGGGTTCCATCCTTGAGGACTTCGGTCTCCATCATGATGAGGGGGGTGGCGGTCTGCCGCTGAGGGTGAGGGTCATACCGGTGGATGATGTATCGATTGCCGAGGCGGTCGCTGACGATGGGAAGGTGAGCGAGCTCTCGGGTGCTCTTGCCCTTGATGCGGCGGCCGAGGTGCTTTTGATCCAGGGCCAGGCGGGGCAGAAGCAGTTCCTGCTGCGCGAAGACGAGGCCCGCGAACAGCAGGGTCCACGTCAGGATGGGCCGGACCACTCGGAAAAGACTCTCCCCAGCTGTCACCATGGGCATGAGCTCGTTGGACCGGAGCAGCCGGCTCAGGGTGTAGAGGGCGGCGATGAGCGGGATGAACGGAGCGGTGTAGTGCAGGAAGAAGGGCATGTTGGCCAGGAAATACCGGCCTACCAGACCCGCCATGGTGCCGAGAGTGTTGGCCTCGGGATCTTCTTGCATGGCCTCGAGGATGTCGTCCAGCTTACCGAAGAAGTCCCCCACCATCCAGAGACTCATGAAGATGAGGGTGCAGGCGGCCAGGGCGCCGAGATAGACGCGTCGCACGTACTGGTCGAGACCCCTGCCGAGGAAGCTCATCGTGCACCTCGCCTGATCAGGACAAAGATCAGGATCCAGAGGGCGATGTTGCCGAACTGGAGGGAGAGGACGGGCGGTAGGGCTCCGGCCTCGGCGGCGGTCTCTCCGATGCGGGTGAGGGGGTGGTAGACGAGGAGTGTACCGCCGAAGCCGGCAAGGTAGGCCAGGACACGTCCCTGGCCGCGGAAGATCAGGCCCAGAGCCGCTCCCAGCAGTGCCATGGACAGGTTGGACAGGGCCAGGCTCAGACGGTTGAAGACCTCCACGTCGATGGTGGTGCGGCTGAGCCTTTGGATTTCCAGGTCGCGGGCCCGCAGGCTCATGAGGTCGTCGATGTCTCTGTCCTTCACCTTGGTCCGGATGTTGGCCCGGGCCCCGACCCGTTCCAGGTCGATGGTGATGGCAAAGGTCCGGCCGGTGAA
This sequence comes from uncultured Planctomycetota bacterium, assembly GCA_964485695.1. Lineage (GTDB taxonomy): Bacteria > Planctomycetota > JAFGQW01 > JAFGQW01 > JAFGQW01 > CAZAKZ01. Next base: position 24,615 of record CAZAKZ010000011.1, read on the forward strand.
GCCGACTTTTCGGTCCAGGCTCCGGCTCCGGAACCGGTCGGCCTGACCGGAACGTGTCCCGGATTTCTTCTTCCCGCGGTCCGGGGTCAGATCGTAGAATCCGAGCATGCCCTCCAGCTCGAACTTGATGAGGTTGAAGTAGGGGTCGAGGCGGAAGGTGCCGCTTTTTGCGTGGAGGATCTGGCCCGGCTCGTTCGGGTCGGCCAGGACGTACTTTCCGCTGGGAAGGATCTTCTGTGGTGGGACCTTGTAGACCACGATATCGTGGAGACGTCCGTCTTTCACGCTCTTCCAGTGGAACTTGTAGCCTTCGTACTCGATGTGGTTCCGGGATTCGCTCAGCCTGGTGATGAACCGGGTCACCACGTGTCGCTTGAACCGGTTCAGCTGGTTGCGGCAGTACGGAGCAAGGTAGTTGTTGGTGGTGATTGAGAGGAAGGACAGCAGAATCCCGATGAAGAAAATGGGCGTGATGATCCGCGTGAAGGAGACGCCGGTGAGCTTCATGGCCATGATCTCGCGGTCTGCGGAGAGCCGGCAGTAGGCGTTCAGGGATCCGATAAGTGCGGCCAGGGGCATGGCATGGATGATCACGTAGGGCAGGATCAACGGGGAGACCTCGATGATGGAAATCAGATCCAGGCCGTGAACGCTCTGGAGCAGCTTGAAGGAGGTGCCGATGAACAGGATTCCGGTGATGACCCCGATGGCGATGAGGAAGCTGGTAAGGAACTCCCGCAGGATGTAGCGCTCCAGGATCGAGATCGAGGGTTTGATCATTTCAGTTCCCGGGATTCCTGTCCGGCTTTCCGGGCACGAGCCGCTTGAGCCCTTTTTGACTTCCGTACCTGGCCTGACGTCGTCAGAAGGATATATATATTTCCGGTTCTTTCAATTCGCTACCGCTCTGGGAATGCAAGCCGGTGAAGAAACCCGTCGCCCCCGCCACCACGGTCGAGGTGAAATCGCAAGTCCCTGGAATGGAGGGATTTCTGGATGCGGACCTCGCACCCCACTGGCCCGGAGATCCCGAGATCCTCGGCCATCGTCCCGAAACCAAGGTGTTCAAGGCCTCGTCCAGCACCCGGGTTCTGGGGATCCGTCTGGCCGGAAAATTCCTGGTGGTCAAGCAACACCGGCCCAAGACCGTCCTCAGAAGGCTGCGGACCTTCCGGCGCCCGTCCAGAGCAATCCGGGGCTACTGGACGGCCCTCGCCCTGCGCCGGGCGGGCATCCGGGTGCCCCGGCCCCGGGGGGTGATGGAGGTGCGGCGGGCCGGGTTCCTGGTCCGGTCCTACCTGGTGAGCGATGGTGTCCAGGCGGCGGAGACTCTGTTCGACTTTCTGCACCGAATACCGGCCGGAGAGGCGCGGCGCCGGATCGTGGCCCGGGGCCTGGGCCGGCTCCTGGGACGCACCGAGGCCGCTGGATTCCGGAACCGGGACCTCAAGGCGCCGAACTTCCTGGTGGGGCCCGAGAACCGGATCTGGCTGGTGGACCTGGACGGGGTTCACCGAACCACGGGTCCTCGAGCGCGGGCGCGGCGGCGAAAGGACTGGGCGCGGCTTCTCGAGGACGTGCGCTCCGCGGGGCCGCCGGACCCCGCCGAGGTGCGGCAGTTCCTGCGGGGCTTTGGACAGGGGACCCGAGAGGGACCTACTCCCGCAGTTTGATCTTCTCGAGTTCCTGGGTGGCGAGATTCACGTACTTCGGGAGCCCCCACTTCTTCTTGATCTCGGTGTAGATCTCCTTGGATACGCGGTAGTTCCCCTCGTCGGCGTATTCCTGGGCTTCCTGGTGCTGAAGCTGCCACTGGGTGGTGGCCGTGTCCATGAGGAGCTTGAACAGGACGGTGAGCTTGTCCTGGGTCGCCTTGACGCGGGACCTCTTGGTCAGGATGTCGATGAGCTGCTTGGCCTTGTTGAAACGCTCGTTCGCGATGTGATCCTCGATGACCTTCAGGGTCTTGGGCACGTCCTTGACCTCGCCCTCGAGCTTCTTCACCCACTTTGCTCTCTTGTCCTCATTGGGCCGGATGTAGGGGCTGTCCGGGTACTTGGCATTGAACCATTCCAGCCTGGCGATGGCCTCGGCATACTTGCCCTTTTTTGCCAGGTGATAGGCTTCGTTGGACGACTTGTAGTAGTCCTTCTTATGAAACTCCTTGAAGTACTCGAGCTCGTCCAGGGCTTTCAGCTGGGTGAAGACCTTCTCCCGGTATTTCTCGTAGCGCTCCTCCGAGAGAGGCGTCTTCTCGCTCCTGGGAAGGTCCTCGTACTCGAGGAGGAGTTTTTTCGCTTTCTCGAGATCGCCCCGATCCGTGGAGTCGTAGAGGGCGGCCACCCGGTCCATGAGGATCAGCCCCTTGTACTGCGACACGCCCGAGAATTTCACGATGAGGAGTATGACCAGAGCGACCACCAGTGTCCCGATGGCGATGATGGCGGCGGGGTGCATGCCTCGCCGGGTCCGGGCCTGTTCCATGCGGATGCTTTCCCGCGGCTCGAGACGGGCGGCCGCCGAGGAACCGGCATTGAACTGCATCAAGGCCCGGCCGATCTGGATGCGATCCCCGTGCTTCAGGGTGTGCTGGTTGATGAACTCCCCGTTCACCTTGGTGCCGCGCTTGCTCTCCAGATCGATGATGCGGTAGCCCTGGGGTGTCTTCTTGATCTCGCAGTGGACCCGGGACACGACCGGGTCCCTGAGGCGGATGTTATTTTCCGGCGTGCTGCCGATATGGAGGGTGTCCTCGCAGATCTCGTAGATTCGCTTCCGTTCCCCCTCCTTGATGATCAGCTTGGCCATGCTAAAAAACCCTCCAAGGTTTCAGACCTGGATCCGCCGGGTAGCACCGCGGCGGCACTCGACCGTGCCAGGCGTGTATTCAGGCAATCATAATTTCATCGTTCGACCATTATAGATTCCATCGGCGATCCCGGAAGGGGCCGGCAGGGATCACCGGACGTTTGCGGGCTTTTTTTTCGGCGGATCTTTCGCGTCCTTCTGCTTTCCCCGACGCATTTCCAGGACGTCATAGAGGTTCTTGCTGCGGGTTCCGAAATTCTGGGTCCAGAAGGACCCCACGTTTCCGGATCCCATCTCCCGCCAGTTCTTGTTCAGCAGGTTCCGGTGGTGGCCGGAGCTGTGGAACCACCGGTCGTGGACGCTGGCGGGGCCGGAGGCGCCCCGGGCGATGTTTTCGCTGCCCCCGGTCAGGTTGTAGCCCGCCAGCTTCATGCGGTGTCGCGGAGTGCGGCGTTCCGGGTCCGGGGCGGTGTGAGAGAAGTAGCCCTTCAGTACCATGTCCCGGCTGTGGCCCCGGGACGAGTCCAGGAGCTTGTTGTGGAGCATGAGGGCCATGCGGCCCATGAGGTTCCGGTATTCGTTGGTGATGCACACCTGTTTCTTCTCGGCCTTGGTGGCCGGGGATTCCAGCTTCTCGTTGTAGTCCATGACCCGGTGGTTGTACTCCACCAGGAATCGCTCCTTCAAGTCCATGGGAAGGGTGGCCAGGGAGATCTTCCCCTTGAAGGCTTCCTTGAAGAAGGTGAGGTCGCCCAGAGCCGTCAGCCCCGCGAATCCCTCGGCCGGCTCCACCTCGTCGCCCTTGAATTTGTCCAGTTCCTCCTGCACCTCCTTGAGCAGGCCGTACCCGGCGGTGAACGCCTTGCCGAGGGTGAGCTGACCCCGGGAGGATTTCCAGATCTTCTGGAGCACCTTGACGCCGGCGTCGATCTTCTTCTGGCTGGCGAGGTATCGCTGGTACTCCTCCTGGGACGCGCCCCGACCGGGGGAGAACGGATAAGGGTACTCGAAGGTATCGAAGATGGCCTTCAGCATGGTCTCCCGTTTGGCCAGGAACTTGGTCTTGTCTTCCCTGAGGCCGGTGATCTTCTTGCCGGTGGGGGAATCCATGAGCTGCCGGGCGAGGGTCCGGCGCCGGGCCTCCAGCACGCGGCGGAAGAGCTGGTACATCTCCAGGTCGGGTACGGTCCGGAGGTAGTCGTAGGCCTTGCGGCGCGCCTCGGCCCGGGCGGATGTCAGGTTTGACATCTGCTTGCGGGCCTCGGCCAGCATGACGAGGCGGTCGCGCCGCTCCGGCGTCATGAAGCGCTTGTTGTGGAACACGAAGCCCGTGGGGGAGGCCACGCCGAGGCCCCGGCCGAGAATCGCATTCACCTCCTGGATACGGTCCGGTGCCTGCTTGAGCGCTTTCTGGAAGCAGGCGTGGCAGCGCTGCTCCAGGTCGGGATTCTTCTCGAAGTCGGCCTTGAACTCGAAGAGGTAAAGGCCGCTCACCACGTGCCCCTCGGCCCCGGGGTGCGCCCAGCGCAGCAACGTCTCCATGGCCCGGCAGGGGATGTTTTTCCAGGGCAGCACCACCTCGCCGTTCAAGTGCACGAGGATCCCCTGGTTCTCGCGTCCGCCGAGGACCTTCCGGAGCGAACCACGGCAGACGATCTCGGGCTTCTGAGTGTCGGGGTCGGATAGACCCGCCAGGCGTTGCGAGAGGCGGAGGCGGGCCTCCTTGAGCCGGTCGAGGTCCGTGATCCGGTCCTTCAGCTCGGCCGCCAGTCGTTCCACCGGCGTCCGGGTGGACAGGTCGCGATACACGTCGGCTGCGGTCTTGAAACCGTTTTCCCGGGCTATGCGGTCGGCCCGCAGGGCTTCGAGGTAGATCTCCCGCTTGGTCATGGCCTCGCCTCGGGTGGGCGTGCGTTCCGGCGCGGCATTGCCGGTCGTGGTTCGCCCGGTGGGGCGGCCGCTTCCCGATCCTCCGGGAAGAGGAGACTCGGTGGCGGGGGAGGAGTCCACGTCGAGGCCCGATGCTCCGCCGGCACCGTCCTCGGTCAGGCGGGCGGTTGGAATCCCGATGTCTTCGGGCCCTCGGTGCCTCGAGGCCTCGAGGTCGGTTCTCTCGCTGCTGCGGTCGGCCAGAGGCCCGGCTTTCCGGGATGTCGCAGACCGGTCGCCGGGACCGCGGCTGATGAGGAGCACCAGGACCACCATGGCAGCGGCCATGCCGGTCACGAGCCACCCCAGGGTGCGGTTGATGCCGGGAGAGGCCTGTTCAGGATCCACGACCACGAAGCGGGCTCGGCGCGTGGGACCGCCGCGCGGCGGGGTGCGTGCGGATCTGTGCGCGGTCGGAAAGTGCTGAGCGGGGGCGGATACGGTGTCGGATGCAGCGGCATGGGCGGGGGAGCGGGCCGGAATCCCCTCCTGCACGGCTTCGGGAATCATCAGGGGAGGAAGGGGGGGAGCCGCCGGGACGGATGGCGTGTTTTGAGGGGTCCGGTTACCGGTCGCCCGGGACCCGGGGTCCACCACCCGGATGGACATTTCTCCGATCTGGATGAGATCTCCGCGCTCTAAGTGGGTCTTGATGACCTCGATGCCGTTCACCAGGGTGGGCACGTCGGATACCTGGTGATCCTGGAGGCGGAGGATCCACTTCTTGCTCTTGTTCTTGCCGTGGCTTCCGGTGCGCCGGATCGGTTCCCTGGTCAGGGTACAGTGGGGCTCCCCCACTTCCGGGTTCGCAATCCTGAGCACGCACGATCTTCCCCGACCAATGGTCAGTGTATCGCGGTCGGCGGAGATTCTTCTCGTGCGTCCTTGGTAGGTGACTTCAAGGACGATCATGGGCAAAGATCCAATTTCGCTCTTCTCAATGATGTGCCCGGCGCCTCGTGCGGGCACGCTTGGGGCCGGATTCAAAAAAACGAGCTCGATTCGAGCCCTCTCTAGACGCAACCGAGTTCCTGTTCAAACAGGAACGACTCTGATTCATGGAACAGAAATCGTCGCAAACCCAGTGCCTATCCAGGATTCTGTTCCTAAAAATAGTAGCAAAGTGGGATTGGATTTGGAATTAAATCCATCTTTCTGAGAAAAAGAGAGTTACAGCGTTTCCCGGCGGGGGTCTCCTGCTCGAGGAGCCCGCGGCCTGCGGGAAAATCGGGATTTTCCGGATCCGTTTGTAAAGGGGCTTTACATGCTCCGGCCTCGATACAATCCATCCGGGTGATGGAGGCACCTCGACGCCCCTCAGGGAGTCCGGATCTTCAGCGCCTCGATCTTGGCGTCCAGGGTGGGGCGGGAGATGCCGAGAAGCCTTGCGGTCTCCAGCTTCTTGCCCCCCGTCTTCTCTAAAACCTCCGTGATCACCCGGCGCTCCACCTCCTGGATGATCTTCTTCAGGGGATGGCGAGGGGGGCGGACCGTGGTACTGAAGTCCTTTAGCTTCAGGGTGTCGTCTCCCAGGGTGATGGCGCGCTGCACCTCGTTCCTGAGCTCCCGGATATTCCCGGGCCAGGTATGGAGCATGAGGGCCAGGAGGCACTCGTTCTCGATCTTCCTGGGCTCCAGGCCCTCGGGCGTCGCCTCCCTGAGGAAGTGATCCACCAGCAAGGGAACGTCCTCCCACCGCTCCCGGAGGGGGGGCAGCTTGACCTCGAACACGTTGAGGCGATAGTAGAGGTCCTTGCGAAAGACGCCCTCCTCGATCAGGCGATTCAGATTCTGGTTCGTCGCGGAGATGATTCGCACGTCCACGTGCACCGGCTTGTTGCTCCCCACGGGGCGCACCTCGCCCTTCTCCAGGGACCTGAGCAGCTTGGTCTGGAGGCCCGTGGGCATGTCGCCGATCTCGTCCAGAAAGAGCGTGCCTCCGCTGGCCAGCTGGAACAAACCCTGCTTGTCGGCGTCCGCACCGGTGAAGGCGCCCCGGGCGTAGCCGAAGAGCTCGCTCTCCAGGAGGGTGTCCGGGATGGCGGCACAGTTCTCGGAGACGAAGGGCCCTTCTTTGCGGAAGCCGTTGAGGTGAATGGCTCGGGCCACGAGTTCTTTCCCCGTGCCGCTCTCGCCCGTGATGAGGACCGGAGCCTCGGTGGGGATGATGCGGTCAAGGAGATCCAGAACATCCAGCATGGGCTGGCTGTTCGTCAGGATCTCGTCGTATTCGAACCGCGTGGAGCGTTCCGCTCGCGGCGCCTCCCGGCTCTCCACGATGGCCTTGGCCTTTTCCTGCTGCTCGGTCGTGTGGGACGCCTCCGGGGCCGGGACGGCCTCGGGCCGGGTGGGCTGCCCGTAGAGCCGGGCGTTCAGGAGCGCGATACCGGCCTGGTCGGCGAACATCTCCAGGATGCGCGTCTCCCGGTCGCCGAAGCGGCCGGCCTGGAACCGGTTGTCCAGGTAGAGGACGCCGAGGAGTTCACCCCGGGTTTTCAGGGGAAAGCAGATGACGCTCCTCAGTTTCAGGTCCGCCACGCTCATGCTCTCGAGGAACCGCTCGTCCTGGCCGGCGTCGGTCACCACCACGGCTTCGCCGCTCCGGGCCACCTCCTCGGCTATGGAGCGGCTGATCTTGTAGGACGGCTTCTTGATCTCCTCCTGGTCGAAGTTCCGGGCCACTTCCACGCGCAGGCCCTTGCGGTTCACCCGCGTCAGCAGCAAGAAGCCCCGTTCGGCACCGGTCAGTTCCACGGCGCTGTCCAGGATGAGGGCCAGGAGCCGCCGCTCGTCCCGCTCCTCGGCCAGGGCCTTGTTGATGTTCTGCAGCCTGAGCAGGCGCTGTTCCTGCTCCAGCAGGGTGTCGGTGTATCCGAGGCCGCGTCGGGTCAGGTAGGCCTGGAGGATCTGGTCCGCTTCGGCCAGGCCCTCGTCCCCGAGGACGTTGTAGTATCCGTCCAGGGTCTCGTTCATCCTGCGCCGCAGCTCATCGGGATCCGGACCCCGGGGCGGCATCTGATCGTAGGTGCGGGCCCGGATGACGGCCTCGATGCGCTCGGGGGCCCGCTGGAAATAGACGGTGGATTTGCCGCACAGGATCTTGTCGCCGGTTTTGAGGCGTTTCTGGGAGATCACCTCGTCGTTCACCGTGGTGCCGCCGGGCGAGTCGAGGTCCACCACCTTGTAGCCGAGGGGAATGCGCTCGATGCGGCAGTGGTGGGGGGCCACCGTGGGATCCTGGAGGATCAGGTCGGCGTCCTCGGCGCTGCCGATGAGCAGGTCGGCGTCCGAGAAGATCCGCACCTTGGGCTCTTTTCCCACGAGAACGACGAGCTTGATCACCGGCGGATTCCTCCTTGGATTAAAAATAACCCATATCGCTCCCATCGTCCAAAGCCATGGGGCCGGTTGAGGAAAAGCCCCTGCACGGGCCCTCAATCCACCGGAGTCAAACCCGCGTATTCGAGGACCAGGAGCCGTTCGCCCGCCGTGGTGAACCGGACCCGGACCTTCCGGCCCGGCCCCCGGCCCTCCAGTGCGGACACCCGGCCGATGCCGAAGAGCTCGTGGCGCACCAGCTGTCCGACCTCCAGATCAGGCGCCGCGGGATCGGGCCGTGGAGCCGGATCGGCAAGATCCGGAATATCGGCCTGCAGGCGGGATTCATCTCCCCCCGGATCGTGGCTCCAGAGGTCATGCGTCTCCGGGAACACCGTCTGCTGGATCACCTCCGGCGGGATCTCCTCCAGAAACCGGGAGGGCATTCGCGGCGAGCCCAGGACCCCGGCCACGGTGCGGGTGGCCGCGTGGAGGATCACCAGGCGTTTCCGGGCCCGGGTGATGGCCACGTAGCAGAGTCTGCGTTCCTCCTCCAGCGCGTTCCTCCCTCCGTCCAGGGAGCGGCTGTGGGGGAGGAGTCCCTCCTCGAATCCCGCCAGCAGCACCAGGTCGAACTCGAGGCCCTTGGCGTTGTGGATGGTCATGAGGCTGACCCGGTCCTCCTGGTCGGAGTAGAGATCGGCCTGGCTCACCAGGGCCACGTCCTCCAGGTAGCCCTGGAGGGTGGCGCCCGGCCCCTGCCGTGCCTCGTACTCCCGGGCCGCAGCCACCAGTTCCTGGATGTTTTCCAGGCGCTCGTGGCTACGGGGATCACCCCGGCGGTCCAGGTAGCCGGTGAAGTCGAGGTCCAGGATGAGGCGCTCGAGGAATTCTCCGGCCGGCATGACCTGGCGCGTTTCCAGATCGTGCAGATAGGTGCTCAGGGCCATGAGCGCGTTCCGGGGCCGGGGGCGGATCCCCGGCACCTCGGCAATTCGGTCCATGACCTGTCTCAGCCTCAGGCCCGTGGTGTCGGCGTAGGCCTTCACGTGTTCCAGGGTCCGGGCCCCGATCCCCCGCGGCGGCGTGTTCACGATGCGGGCCAGACTCAGGTCGTCGGCGGGATTGACCACGGCCCTGAGGTAGGCGAGGAGGTCCTTGATTTCTCGGCGTTCGTAGAAGGAGACGGTGCCCACCACCTCGTAGGGAATGCCCGCTTCGAGAAAGGCGCGTTCGTGGCTCCGGCTCAGGGCGTTGGTGCGGAAGAAGACGGCGGCGTCCTTAGGGCTACCGTCCGTGTCCATGTGGTCGCGCACGATCTTGACGGCCGCTGCCGCCTCCATGGTCTCCGTGGCCACGAGGACCTCGAGGAGTGGATCTCCATCGGGGGCGTCGGTGAACAGGGTCTTGGCCTTGCGCTCAAGGTTGTGGACGATGACGCCGTCCGCGGCCTTCAGGATGTTGCCGGTGCTCCGGAAGTTCTTTTCCAGCTTGACCACCCGGGCGTCCGGAAAATCGCGCTCGAACCGGAGGATGTTGCGGATGTCCGCGCCCCGCCAGGTGTAGATGGCCTGGTCGGGGTCCCCGGTGACGCACACGTTGCGATGGCCGGAGCCAAGGCACTGCACGAGCTCGTACTGGATGGCGTTGGTGTCCTGGTACTCGTCCACCAGGAGGAACTGGAATCGGCTGCACCATCGCCGTTGCATGGCCTCATGGCCCTGGAGAAGTTCCAGGGCCTTCAGGAGCAGGTCGTCGAAATCCAGGGCGCTCGAGGTCTTCATGCTGTGCTCGTAGCGGACGTAGATCCGGGCGATGTTCTTTTCGAAGTGCCCCCCGGCCGCCGCCTCGAAGGCCCGGGGGGAGAGGCGGTCGTTCTTGGCGCGGCTGATGGCTGAAACCACGGCGGCGGGCTGCAGGAAGTCCGTATCGATACCAAGCTCCTTCATCACGCCGGCCACGAGGGCGATGCGGTCCGCCTCGTCGTAGATGGTGAAGGACCTCGGGTAGCCGAGGCGTTCGATCTCCCGGCGCAGCACCCGGACGCAGAAGGCGTGGAAGGTGTAGACCCACAGCCGCTCGGCCGGAACGTATTTCAGGATGCGTTCCTTCATCTCGCGCGCGGCCTTGTTGGTGAAGGTCACGGCCAGGATCGACTCGGGAGAGACGCCCTCCTGGACGAGATGGGCGAGGCGTCGGGTGATGACCAGGGTCTTGCCGGATCCGGCCCCGGCCAGGACCAGCAGGGGCCCGGTGACGTGCGTGATGGCCTCCCGCTGCTGCGGGGTGGTGCCTTCGAGAAGGGGAGGCGATGCATCCATGGGGGAATGACCCAGTGAGACTCGGGTGGTTTCCGCGGGGTGGCCCGGCGCCCTCCTCCGGGTTACAATGCCCCCGTCCTGCCCAGGGCGGCCCGCACCGATGTCGCGTTGTTTTCTGCTCCGGATCTACGCGATGGAGTCTGCAGCCGCCCGCAGCCGGAGTATCTTAGCAGACCCGAGGGGGGAAATCCACGAACCCGGTGGGGAGGTGAGGGAACCATGTCCCGGATTGTCGGCGTCGGCCTCGACCTGATCGAAGTGGATCGTATCCGGAAGATCCTGGAAAGCCACCCGGAGCGATTCGTGGTCCGCGTGTTCACCCCGGAGGAGAGGCGCTACTGTGCACCCCGCGCCCGCGCCGCCGAGAGCTATGCCGGCCGCTTCGCCCTGAAGGAGGCGGTGATGAAGGTGCTGGGCACCGGCTGGGGCCAGGGGGTGCGGTTCCGTGACATCGAGGCGGTGAAGCTGCCCTCGGGCGCCGTGGAAGCCGCCCTTCACGGCCGGGCCGCGGAGGTGGCCCGGGACCTCGGCATCCAGAAGGTCCACGTCACCATCACCCACGTCGGCGGCATGGCCGCGGCCATGGCCGTGGGAGAGGGGGAGTAGGGCCTCCCGGCTGAAAGGCACGTTTTGCTCGAAAAGAGGGGCATTCACTGCTTTTCAACCTGCTGAAACAGGTCGAATGCCCACGTTTAGTAGCACTCACCTCTCTTCAGTTCGGTTGGGGATCCACCGGCTGCAGTCCTCCACACCCCGTGGTAAAATACGACTGTCTGCGTTCCGCTCGATCCACAGGAGGTCCTGATGAATCCACTGCACGTTCCGCTGGCCGCCATGCTTCTCGTCCTTTTCCTCTCTTCCCAGGCGCGAACCCAGGACCCGGCCGAAAAGAAGGCCGACGACAAGGCCGACCGGGGGAGGAAGATCCTCCAGGAGGCCCTGGACAAGCGGGGTGGAAGGAAGGCCCTCGAGGCCATCCGGGATTTCGTGCTCACCCTCGAGGGAAAGCGTGAGGCCGGGCAGAATCAGCCCATGGCGGTCCAGGCCGTGCGCAAGGTGCTGTACGGTGAAACGTCGTGTCTGTTGGATGATACGACCGCCACTGCCGGAGGATTCCGGATGCGGTGGAAGATCACGATTAGCGGGAACCAGGGATACAAGCAGACAAGAATCGGAGGGGGTCGCATGTCCCCCCAGGCCGTGGCAAGGCACTGGGCAGGACACCACCGCTCCACCCTGGGCATTCTCCGGGCGCTGCTCGATCAAGGGAGCCGGTTCACCTTCGTGAGCAAGGACAAGGTCGAGGTCAAGATCAAGGACAGGGACAAGGACAAGGTCGAGATCATCGAAACCGAGGTGGTGCGGATCTTCAGAAAAGGGGAACCCCCTCTGGACGTGGATGTGGATCCGGATACGGGTTACTTTCTCCGCGTGCGCTGGAAGGAGCGACCGCGGTCCGGTGCCCAACCCGAGGCCATGGAGATCCTCTACGGTGAATTTAGGAGTCTCGAAGGGCTGAAGGGCATGCCGATCCGGGCGGTTTTCCGAAATCCAGGCAAGGCGAAGGACACCCGCAAGACCGTGTCCATGAAGGTGAACACCGGTCTTACCATGAAGGACTTCCCCCTGCAATGAGTCCTCCGGACCCGCATTTCGGGAACCCATTCAGTTCGACTGGAAAGGGCTGAGTGACCGGAAACGGGGTCATCCGACCCGTTTCAGCCGGTTGAAAAGCCGTGAATGTCCCCTGATCTGGACAGATCTTGCCTTTCAGCCGGGCGTCCATCCTCCCCGGCCTAGCCCCCGCCCTTCCGGACCCAGTCCATGTAGTCGCTACTCCCGCCCACCGGCTCCAGGGCCACCACCTCGGGCACCTCGTACGGGTGGAGGGCCTTCACCCGGGTGGTGAAGGCCTCCAGGCCCGCGGCCGGGACTTTGGCGATGAGCAGCGCCTCGCTGTCCGCCTCCTGCCGGCCCTGCCAGACGTAGTGGCTGGTCACGCCCGGGACCACGTTGATGCAGGCCGCAAGGCGCTCCTGCACCAGGGTCCTGGCCAGGTCGTCGGCCCGGTCGGGCGGTGCCGTGACGAGGACGATGCGCATGGGGGCGCCCCTACTTCCGCTGGACGATCTTCGCCATGTTGGTCAGCTGCTCCTGGAGCTTCTGGATCTCCACAGGAGAGGGCTGGCGATCCCGGTCCTCCTTGAAGAGCTCGTCCTTCACCTTCTCGAAGGATGTCTTTTCTCTTTGGATCAGCTTCACGACGTGAAAACCATGGGGGCTCGAGACAGGCTCGCTGGCGACCTCGCCGGGCTTCAGGGCTTTCACCACCTCGTGGAATTCAGGGCTGATGCGCTGGCTGCTGTAGCCGTTGATGATCCCGCCGCGTTCGCCCGTGAATTTCTCGTCGCTGTATTCCCGGGCCAGCTTGGTGAAGTCGCCTCCGGCCTTGAGGTCCTGGATCACCTTCATGGCCTTGCCCCGGATCTCCTTCTCGAGGACGGACTTCAGGGTTTTCTCCCGCACCTGGGGGTACTGGGTGGAGATCAGGATGATGGAGACGGCCTTCTTTGTGCCCTTGGGGGTGGTGACCTTCTTGACCAGCTGGACCAGGTGGACGCCGAAGGGGGTGGGGATGGGATCGGAGACGCCGCCCGGCTCCAGACGCTCCAGGGCGCTCGAGATCTGCGGCACCTTTTCTCCCGACTTGAACGAATCCCAGAGGCCACCCTTGTCCCGGGTGAGCGGGTCCTGGCTGTGCGTCTTGGCCAGGGCGGCGAAATCGGCGCCCTGGGTGAGCTGGGCCTTCAGGGTTTTGACCTGGGTCAGGACCTTGTCCCGGTCCTTGTCGGTGAAGGCCAGGAAGATGTGGCGGGCCGAGTAGGCGGTGTCGAACTCCGCGGGCTCGATCTTGGCCGCGACACAGCCCTCCTTCACCTTGAAGGGGCCGAGGATATCGCCGATGGTGCCGGCTTCCACCGCGGCCTCGAATTCCTTTCCAAAGCGGTTCTTCCAGAACTCGCCCAGCTTTCCGCCGCCCGACTTGGACCAGTCGTCCGAGAACTTTCCGGCCAGCATGCCGAAGTCCTCTCCGCCGCGCACCCGGGCAGCCAGCTTGTCCGCCGTGTCCTTGGCTTCCTTCTCGATCCTGTCGATCTGGAGGTAGTGTTCCTTCTCGGAGTAGCGGCTGGCGAAGCGCTCGTCGTTCAAGTTGGTGGTGAAGACGATGTGCGCCACCTTGAACATCTCGCCGTCCTGGCCGTACTTCTGCTCGAAGGTCTGCTTCAGGGAGTCGTAGTCCGGCTTCTTCTTGGCGCGAACCAGCTGGGCCCAGAGATTCTCGTTGGAGTGGTAGTCCCGCATGTAGGCCAGGGTGTTCGCGAGGGTGGTGCCCTGGCGTTTCAGCATCTCATCGGCCGCCTTCTCGTCGTTGTTGAACCGGCCGAGGAAGTTCTTCTTCCACTCGTCCACCTTCTTCTGCACTTCCTTGGCGTCGACGGCGATATTGAGGCGTTTGGCCTCCTGCTTGGCCAGCTTCGCCTTGACCATCTGACCCAGCAGGTTCTGGCCATACTGTCTGAACAGGGCCTCGTGGACCTCCTTCAGGGTGATGACTTCCCCGTTGACCACGGCGGCCGCGCCTTCGGGCAGCGGTGTTTCCTGGGGGGGTGCGCCCGTACCGGGCTGGGCCCAGGCGCCGAGGACCGGGACCAGGATCAGGGCTGCCAGGATGAAACAGTTCTTGGGATTCAAGGGCGTGTTCCTCATTGGTTTTCAAGCACTCCTATATCTGGGTGAAACCACAAACATCTGGAAATCGACATCGAAATCGGAGGAAAGAGTATAGATCACGAAGCCGTGAAGGGGCAAGTCAAGGCCGGGGTTCAGGAGGGGAATCGGATCTTTCAGTCGGGCGCGGGTAGGTCCCGCCGGCGGATCCACCACGACGTCAGGGCGCCGGCGAGAAAACCTCCGATATGGGCCCACCAGGCCACGCCGCCGCCGTCCATGGCGCCCAGGGAGCCCACGCCCTGGAAGAGCTGCAGCACGAACCAGAAGCCCAGGAACAGGTAGGCCGGCACCTCCACGGCCTGGATGAGGATGAAGATGAACACCACCGCCACGACCCGCGCCCGGGGATAGAAGATCAGATAGCTGCCCAGAATCCCGGCAATGGCGCCGCTGGCACCGATGGTGTGGATCTCCGAGGACGGGTCCAGGAGGGCCTGGAGAAGGGAGCCGGCCATGCCGCACCCCAGATAGAAGAAGACGAATCGAACGTGGCCCAGGCGGTCCTCCACGTTGTCGCCGAAGATGTAGAGGTAGAGCATGTTGCCCAGGAGATGGAGCCACCCGCCATGGAGGAACATACAGGTGATCAGCGTGGCGAGGCGGCCAGGCAAGGAGCCGGGGCCCGCGCCGAAGAGCTGGGCGGGGGCCATGCCGAACCGGTCGATGAAGAGATCCAGCCGGTCCTCGGGCAGGAGGGCCTGGTAGAGGAAGAGCAGCGTGCAGCTTCCGATCAGGACGGAATTGACGACCGGAAAGTGGCGGGAGGGGATGGTGTCCTTGATGGGGAAAAACAACTGTGTCAGCCCGATCTTTCGCTAGCGGCGCCGTGGCCGTTCACCGACTCGATGCCCGCCGCCTTCATGAACGCTCGCATGTCCTCGGGCAGATCCGCCTCCAGGGAGACGAATCGATCCAGAAACACGTGATAGAACCGGAGCTTCCGGTTGTGCAGGGCCTGGCGGGCGATTTTTCCGGCCGGGCGGCTCCGGGAATCGCCGTACACGGGATCCGCCACCACGGGATGGCCGATATGGTCCAGGTGGACGCGGATCTGGTGCGTGCGGCCCTGGAGGGGAAGGGCGGCCACCAGGGTATGGGCAGGCCCCCGGGCCAGGACCCGATACCGGGTCCGGGCCTTGAGGCCGTCGGAGCGCACTTCCCGGCGCATGCGGTGGTCGCCCCGGCGGCTCGGACCTATGGGCCCGTCCACCCGGCCCGCATCCGCCTCCACCACGCCTTCGACAATGGCGAGATACTCCTTTTCCACCAGCCGATTCAGGAACTGAAATGACAGTGACGGTCGGATCCGGTCGTCCTTGGATACCAGGAGAACCCCGCTGGTCTCGCGATCCAGGCGGTGGCAGAGCTTGGGCACGATGTCGGCTTCGGGGTCGTCCGGACGCCGGTAGCGCAGGTGCAGGGCGTTGATGAGTGTATTGAACAGGTGCCGGCCCACCGGATGCACCACGATGCCCGGCTGCTTGTCGAGGGCGACCAGGTGATCGTCCTCGTAGAGGATATTCAGGGGAATCCGGTCGTGGTGGACCTCGGCCTCCAGGGGGCCGAGATCGGCGTGGATCCGATCTCCCACCCGGACTTTAACGCCTCCCTTCCGCGGGACGCCGTTCAGGATCACGTGGCCCTGGCTGCACCGGGACTTCAGCCGGGTCCGGGAGCGCCAGGTGACGTAGCGTTTCAGCAGGGCGTCCAGGCGCATGCCCGCCTCGCCCGCAGATACCACGAGGTCCACCTCGGTGATCGGCCGGCCCAGATCGAGAGGGCCTCCGTCCTTGTTCCGGATCAAACCCATTCCTATACCATGCCAGAGATGCGGAGAATTGGGGACAGGTCCTTGATTCTAGTAAGGTATCTGTCTCCCATTTTCCAAAAAAGGTATCTGTCCCCATTTTTCCCCTTTATGATCTTCAAGGTAGACTGCTCTGTTTCACCGGGTCCGGCAAGGCTCCGGATCCCGCTACCCGAAGAGGGGAGGGCCGCTCGTGGTCCGAGGCCGCTCAAAACGATCAAAAAAGAAGACTGCCAAGTCCTCAAAAAGAACCCCGGGCCGGGTACCGGAAAGGGATTTTGCCGCGCTGCTCGTGGCGCATATCGAATCCACCGGCATCACCAAGGCCGAACTGGCCCGGGCCATCCAGACCCGACCCCAGTACATCCGGGAGATCGAGACCCGGAGGAAACCGCCTCCCACCCTGGACAAGGTGGAGATCCTGGCCGATGCGCTGGGCCTTTCCGGCACTCCGCGGGACCTGTTCCTGGCCCGGGCCCGGGAGGGGCGCACCAAGCCGGAATCGCGGAAATACTTCCGGAACCTGGAAGACGCCTTTTCCAGGCTCATGGATATCTTTTCCGTGAATGCCGATGCGCGCAACGCCGTCCGCAAGGGCAAGTTCAACGTTCTGGTGGACCACATCCAGGACGCCTTCATGGATGCAGGCAAGGTGAAGAGCGAGAAGGACTTCGTGCCCATCCTCCAGGTCCTCCGCTACAGCGCTTTCCTCAAGGAGCTCCTCGAAGGTCTGGATACCCTGCGCGAGGACCACACCTCCGAGGACCTCGACTGGGTTCAGACCGAGCTTCTGAAACAGCTGGAGCGGATGGTGGGTCTCAGGAAGGGGGAGCAGGAGATATTCCAGAAGCTGGCCCGCAAGCGAAAATAACGCAAGCGAAAATGAATTGAACCCATCCATGCTTTCCCGGCGAAAGCTCCGCCTTCTGAAGGGCCTGCACCATCCCCGGGGACGCCGGCGTCACGGCCTCTTCCTGGTGGAAGGTCCCCGCGGGGTGGCGGAGGCCGTCCAGTCCGGCTGGCCCCTCGAGGAGGTCTTTCTGGACCCTGCCGCGTCCCCCGGCCTCCGGGCCGACCTGGTGGCGCGGTTGAAGGACCAAGGCGTACCCAGGATCCCGGTGACCCGGGAGGACCTCCTGGAGGTGACGGACACGGTGACGCCGCAGCCGGTCCTGGCCACGGCCCGTATGCGGACGCCGGACCTGGACCGGGCCCTGGACACCCGCACCGGTCCTGTTCTGGTGGTGGCCGGGGTCCAGGATCCGGGCAACCTCGGTGCGCTGCTCCGGACCGCGGACGCCTTTGCCTGCTCGCCGGTGCTGCTGCTCAAGGGTACGGCCGACCCCTACAATCCCAAGGCGGTGCGCGGGGCCATGGGCGCTCTCTTCCACGTGGAGGTGGGGACGGACCTGGATGTGGCCGCGGGCCTCTCCCTGCTGTCCCATCACGGCTTCCGGCTCATTGCGGCCGTGCCCCACGGGGGCGTCGACCCCCGGCGCCTCGCCCAGGGTGGAAAGCAGGCGCTCTGTGTGGGCGGGGAAGGGGGGGGCCTCTCCGCCGACCTGGTGAGCCGGGCCGCACAGCGGGTGACGGTGCACACCCCGGGTCAGGCCGAGAGTCTGAACGTGGTCGTGGCCGCCGGGATCCTGCTGCACCGGCTGGTCAATCCTCCATCGGCATCTTGATCCCGTGGGTTTTGCCGAACTCCCGGGCCTTTTCCTCTCCTGAATCCGCGTGGCGCACGATGCCGAGACCGGGATCACAGGTGAAGACCCGCCGGGCCCGGGCGGCCATCTCATCGGTGCCGTCCAGGCAGGTGACCTGTCCGGCATGGATGGAGTTGCCGATGCCCACGCCCCCGCCGTGGTGGACGCTCACCCAGGTGGCGCCCGCGGCGGTATTCAGCAGGGCGTTGAGGATGGGCCAGTCGGCCACCGCATCCGTGCCGTCCAGCATGGCCTCGGTCTCCCGGTTGGGGGAGGCCACGGACCCGGTGTCCAGGTGGTCGCGGCCCACCACGATGGGGGCCGAGATCTCCCCGGACTTCACCATGGAATTGATGATGTCCGCGAACCGGGCGCGTTCGTGGTAACCCAGCCAGCAGATGCGAGCCGGCAGGCCCTGGAAGGGCACGCGCTTCCGGGCCAGCTCGATCCACCGGGTGAGGAGCTTGTCGTCGGCGAATTCCTGGAGGATCACCTGGTCGGTCTTGTAGATGTCCTCGGGATCGCCCGACAAGGCCACCCAGCGGAAGGGTCCGCGGCCCTCGCAGAACATGGGACGGATGTAGGACGGTACGAAACCGGGAAAGGCAAAGGCGTCCTCGATGCCGGCGTCAAATGCCTGGCCCCGCAGGTTGTTGCCGTAATCGAAGGTGATGGAGCCCCGCTTCATCAGCTCCAGCATGCAGCAGACGTGCTCGGCCATGGAGTCCATGGCCCGGGTGATGTAGTCCTGGGGGCTGGAGTGCCTGAGGGCCAGGGCTTCCTCGTACGATAAGCCATGAGGCACGTAGCCGTTGAGGTTGTCGTGAGCGCTGGTCTGGTCGGTGAGGAGCTCGGGCACCACGTCGCGGTGAATCATGCGGGTGAGAAGGTCCACCTGGTTGCCGTGATAGCCGATGCTCCACGCCTTGCCCTGGGACCGGGCGACCAGGGCCTTTTCTATGGCCTTGTCGACGTCCTCTTCCACCTCGTCCAGGTATCCGGTGTCCAGGCGTCGCTGCAGGCGTTCTGAATTTACCTCCGCGCCCAGGTAGACAGCGCCGAGGAGGGTGGCGGACAGGGGCTGGGCGCCGCTCATGCCGCCCAGGCCGCCGCTCACCACGAGGCGGCCCTTGGCCTCGCCCTCGAAGTGCTGGCGAAAGACCTCGGCAAAGGTCTCGTACGTGCCCTGGACAATGCCCTGGGATCCGATGTAGATCCAGCTCCCGGCCGTCATCTGGCCGTACATGATGAGGCCCCGGTCCTCGAGGTCCCGGAAGTGTTCCCAGCTGGCCCACCGCGGCACGAGGTTGGAATTGGCGATGATAACCCGAGGGCTCCAGGTGTGCGTGCGAAAGACCCCCACCGGTTTCCCCGACTGAACGACCAGGGTTTCATCCTCTTCGAGGTTCACCAGGCTCCGGGAAATGGCCTCGAAGCATTCCCAGTTTCGTGCCGCCTTGCCGGACCCGCCGTAAATGACCAGGTTCTCCCAGTCCTCGGCCACGTTGGGGTCGAGGTTATTTCGAATCATCCGGTAAGGGGCTTCTATTTGCCAGTTCTTGCAGGTGAGCTGGGTGCCCGTCGGTGCCTGGACGGGTTGACGTTCGGTCATGGTTGACTCCTCGTATACCGCGCGAGCGGTGCTCGGTCCCGGAGATGCCGGAACGGGGCTCTCGAGCCCACGGGACAATCCCGGACCCCAGGAGCCGGGTTAAGTATAGAATCTTCAGGTTCCATTCCCAGAGATGGAAAGAGGGGTAGGGAATCTTTTTTGCGGAAATCGCTTTTCGGCCCCGGGGCGGGCGGGAAAGATGTGTCCTTCAAGTCCAGAGGAGCCCCAGAGGAACTGTTGCATGGGATCGTCCGGAAAGGCGGATTCAGAGTCCTCCTCCCCTACCATCGGAGGCGCTCTGGCCCGGGATGCGGCCCCCCTGTTCGGCGTCCGGGTGGCGGGGGCAGCCGCCAATTTCGTGGTCCTGCTGCTCCTGGTCCACCGCATGCCCGAGGAGGATGTGGGTCTGTATTACTTCCTGGTCAACCTCTGGAACATCCTGAACATCCTTGTGGACTTTGGCGGGGAACCCATCGCCACCCGGGAGATCGCAGGGAATCCCGGAGCAGAGGGAGGCATTCTTCGAGATTTTCTGGTGACCAAGGCCTTCCTGGCCGGCCTCGGTCTGGTGGTGTTCTGCACCGTGGTCTGGACCTTGATCGAGGCCTCTCCGTACCGCACCAGCTTTCTGCTCACCCTCCTGGTGCTGCCGGGTTTCTATTTCGGCAGCTTTTCCGTGGTGTTCCGGGTCCGGCACACCATGCGATGGCCGGCCCTGGCTCTGCTCATCGGACACACCCTCTTCCTCCTCGGATCCCTGGCCGGCCTCCTGCTCCTGGAGGCAGACGCGGACCGGTTTCGTGCTCTGGCCCTGGCCTTTTCCATTGGGACGTGTACCGGGGGACTTCTGATCTTTCTCATGGCCCGGAGGGGATTGCCGACCCTGAAGCGGGGTCGGGGGGCGGTCTGGTTCCTCAAGCAGGCCTTTCCCCAGGGCGTGGCTGCTCTCGCCGGCATCCTCTATTTTTACGTGGATACCCTCATGCTCAAGGCCATGCAGGGCGACGCCGAGACCGGGTACTACAACTCGGCCTACAGGCTCCTGAACTTCTTCATCTACGCTGCAGGGATCATCAGCATCAGCGTCATGCCCGTCCTGGCCCGGGCCTTGAAAGACAACGAGCGTCGATTGCAGGAGGTGTTCCGCGAGACGCTGTCCCTCCTGCTCCTCCTGGCCATCCCGACCTGCGCCGGAGGCCTCGCCCTCACGCCGGAGCTGATGGGATTCCTCTACGGAGAGAAGATGACCGTGTATCAGGTGGCCGTGCCCACCCTCCGGATCCTGCTCGTGGCCGGGATCTTCACCTTTGCCGGGGCCCTCGCCAGTATCACTCTCGTGACGCTGAAGCGCCAGGGACTGTGGATGGGGGTGGCCTTGACCGGACTCGGGGTCAATGTGGGGATGAACCTCTGGCTCATCCCGGAACTGGGCCACGTGGGGGCGGCCTGGGCCACCCTCGCGACCGAGGGTCTGGTGACCTGTCTGTGCCTCCTTTTCCTGTGGCGTGTCCGGAGATTGACGGCCGGGGGGACCTGGTTTCTCCGCGTCTCCTTGCTGGGCGTTGTAGTATTTGCCGTGGGCCTGGTCGTCCGGCCGCTCCCCTTTCCCGTAGCCGTCCTGGCTTGCTTCCTCGTATCCCTGGTGGGTGCCGGTTGCCTCCGGGTGGGTCCCAGGCGGTTGTTCCGCATGGCTCTCCTGGGGGACAAGGAAACCGGAACTCAATCTGACTGATTATCTGTATTCAGTACAACCGGTTTCTACCAGGGCAATTCTGTTTCCTTACTCGGGTATCGGGTTGTGGGCCTTGGATTTCTGGGGCATAGTGATAGGGGGACCCAGAATAATCAGGGTCGGCTCTTTACCCGGAAGTCAGGCAAGGTATCATTCCGAGACGTACACCTTCTTAACTCCGGTTTGAGAGCCAGGAACGAGGAAGAAGCGTGAAAGGAATCCTGCTGGCCGTACTCCTCCTCCTCTTGGGAGGCGCTTTCATCGCCCTGGTGAGGATCTTGCAGCGTGGGTTTACCAAGCTCAACGCCCTGGTCCTCAAGGGTGAAGCGCATCACGAAGCCCTGGCCGGGAAGGCCGTTTCCTATCACCACGTACCGCGGTGATCTGATACTGGTGATCTGATCCTGGCGGTCGGAGCGAGAGAGAGAGCACCCCTGGCATCCAGGACCTTCTGATCCGGGCAGGGATCAGGAGAGTCAAACCCCACCGTTCGTAAATCCCCGGACTCAAACAACCCTGCACGAAAATGGCTTCGAGTAGCTACAATACCCCGATGCCAGGCGTGAAACGCTCTGATCCAGCATCCTGGGAGTGCCTGTGCGGCACCCGGGTCCAGGCCTCGGAGACGCTCTGTCCGGCCTGCCAGCGGTTCCGATGGGAAGCCCACGACGGCCGACCCTCCACGGAGTCAAAAGAACCAGCCCCTCGATCTCCCCGGCGATATGCCCGCTTGCCCCTGGTTCTCGCCGTGGCTGTGGTGGCGGCCCTGACGTGGTATTTCAGAGGGGAACGGGAACTGCCCTGGGAGGTGATGCCGATCCTCAAGTCCAGGCCCGTGGGAGAGGCCGTCCAGGTGAAACCGGTCCTGGTTTCCGGCCGGGACTTCTGGGGGGCCGTCCAGATCCGGTTCCGGGACCTCAAGATGGTGTGTGGAGGGGACACGATCCTGGAATCCAGCTCTGTGGATCTCAGGGGGAACCTGTTCTTCCGCTACCGATCCAGGAAAAATAGCACCCGGGCTTCCGGTCCCACTATGGCTCTTGAGAGACTTTCCCTGACCTACGACAACCTCTCCGAGGAGTTCGAGGCCTGGTTGGATTCCCTGGAATTGCTGCTGAAGCTCCAGGCCCGCAAGCCCCGTCCCGTTCCCGCTCCCCTCCTGCGGACTCTGAAGATCCTGGAGGGCCAGTCCTTTCGCATGGGACAGGCGGAGAGCGCCGAGTTCAACGCGGGCCGGATCGGATCCTATCTCGGCACGCACGACCGATTCGGAAAATGGCGCGCTTGGCTGGGCTACAGCGTGGAGCAGCTGGTCCGGTCCTTCATCGCGTTCAAGGTCCGGGGGGGCGGTCGGCTGGAACTTCCCGAGTCGAGGGACATCCTGCCCGGGCCCCTGAAGCTCCTGGCCGGACCCCTGGGGAAGCCTGCCATCCTGCGGACCCGGCTGGACGGGTGGGTGCGCATGAACCACCGCACCGGCATTCCCATCCGGTCGGTGTTCCACGTCCGGTTCGAGATCCTGGGGGAGAGAGAGGGACGGCCCTACACCTTGACCGGCGACGTCTATCTGGAAGCCCCCCGGTGGAACCACACCCGCACCACCCGGCCCCAGCGCGGTCGAAAGATCTGAGTAACACACACCGGGAGATTTTTTTCGAAACCGCCGTGTAATTGATGCGACATGGCTTTCGTTGCTATTGGTTCTCTCCGGGGGAAGGACCCGGAACGGAATCGTGGTTGACATATTGATGCGAATCATATATGTCATGATGCATGAGAACCACGATCCGACTTGAAGAAAGCCTCCTGCGCCAGGTCAAGGACCACGCCATGAAGTCCGGTACCACGCTCACGGCGGTCATCGAAGAAGCGCTTCGCGTGTTCCTGGCGAAGCGTTGCTCTGCCTCCCCCCGAAGGCCGGTGAAACTGACCACGGTGAAGGGAAAGGGACTGCGGCCGGGCGTCGACCTGGACAGTACGGCGGACCTGCTCGACCTCATGGACGAAGCCGATGCAGCTGATTGACGTCAACGTCCTGGTGTATGCCCACAGGGAGGATGCTCCTGGCCATGGCTCTTTCAATGCCTGGATCACGAAACTCCTCCGATCCGACCGCGCCTTCGGCATGGCCGATCTGGTGCTCAGCGGTTTTCTCCGGATTGTCACGCACCCGAGGATCTTCGACCCGCCCAGCCTGCTGAAGGACGCTTTGGCCTTCGTGGAGGAAGTCCTCGACCAGCCTCATTGCGTGCGTGTCCAGCCCGGGCAGCGTCACTGGGAGATCTTTGTCCAGCTTTGCCGGGACTCGGGCGCCAGAGGCAACCTGGTTCCGGACGCCTACCTGGCCGCCCTGGCCATAGAATCCGGCAGTGAATGGATCACCTCGGATCGCGACTTCGGTCGATTCCCCGGTCTTCGATGGTGCCACCCTCTCGACAACAGGTGAGTTTCTCTCCGGATCCTGATCCCGGAACGGATTCTCTTTTTTTATCCTGCGCTAATCTTCGTGCCAGCCAGGAGTTCCCTTGCCACGGAATCCCTCCCCTGGGCCTCCTTTTGCGGTCCGGGTTGACAGGTTCGACACCGCCCCTGAGAATCGTATCCGTCCCGCCTCTCCCACGGTTGGATGCCGGTTTCACAGACATGGTTTTGGTTTCATTGGGCTGATACGGGAGAAGATCCGGGATTGCGTTCCAGGAGAGCGCAACAGGGGAAAATCGCGGAACCAACCGCTAGACCTCCTCGATTTCCATGCATCCAGGCCCTTTCTCCCGTCTAAATGACCGGCCATTTAGATCAGGCACGATCCACAGACTTTTCTGGAGGCGAGATGGTACGCGTCCAAGGGGCCCGAGGCCTCACTCTCCCCGTTTGTTTCCGGGTTCTCTTCTTACTTCCCCTCCTTTTTCTCGGGAACATCGCTGCGGCCCAGAAGGGGCCCGATCCCGTCGAGGACGACTATTACTATGCCCGCGGCCTGGACAGGAAGGGCCACGTGGACCTGGCGATCCAGGAGTACCAGAAGTTCCTCAAGCGCCACAAGGGCCATGCCCGCACGGCCGAGGTCCTCTACCTCCTCGGCGTGGCCGCTCACAAGGTGGGGGATTTCGCCCTCGGGGAAAAAACCCTGAAGCGCCTCACCGACACCCACAAGGATTTCTCCTTCCTGGCCGAGGCCCTGTTCAGGCGGGGAGACTGTCTTCTGAAGCTGAAGCGGTTTCAGGAGGCGGCCACGGCCTACGGTACGGCGGCGGGCCTCGGCGGCAAGGACGGCTACCTGGCCGACCAGGGTCTCTACTGGCAGGGGGAGGCCCTGTTCCGGGCCGGGGACCACGCCGGCTGCGTCACTGCGCTCACCAAGCTCCGGAAGACCCACCCCCGGAGCAAGTACTTGAAGGACGGCCTCCTGACCCTGGGCTACGCGCACTATCACTTAGACGCCGGTGAAGCGGCTCTCGAGGTGTTCGAGGAGATCCTGCGCCGGTTTCCCGGCGGCCCCGAGACCCCGGAGGCCCTCTACTGGAAGGGGGCGTCCTGCCTGAAGGCCGGCAAGCTGGAGGCCGCGGCCCAGGCGTTCGAGACCTTCGTGAACCAATACCCCCGGCACGACCATCGCCTCGCGGCCATCGAGAGCCTGGGGTGGGCCCGGTTCGGGTTGGACGACTTTCGCGGGGCGGCCCGGGCCTACGACCTCCTGGCCCGCGAGGTCTCGGCCGCCCGGACGAGCAAGGCCCTGCTCCAGGCCGCCAGGGCGCGGTATCACGGCAAGGCGTTCGAGGAGGCTCGACGTCAGGCCGTGAAGGTGCTGGACCGGGGCGGTTCCGAGGCCGCCCGGGGTGGCTACCTGGCCGCTCTTTCCGCCCTGGCCCTGAAGGATCCCTCAGGGGCTGTGGCCCTGTTCAAGCGGACGTTGGAGGCCGGAGCTGATGCGGCCCTTCGCCCCAAGATCCTGATGCATGCGGCCGGCGCCCTCTACGATCTGGACCGATGGATCGAGTCGGCGGCCTCGTACGATGCGGCTCTGGCCTGCCCGAAAATCGGGGGCCAGGCCGACCAGGCCCTGTTCCACGCCGGCCTGGCCTTTCACCGGGCCGGGGAACTGGACCGGGCCGAGGCGCGGTTCAATACCCTGATCCAGAAACATCCCGGGAGTCCCTGGGTGGCCGGAGCGCGGTTCGGTCTGGCCGAGAACGCGTACAAGGCCGGCGATTATCCGCGTGCCGCGGGCCGCTACAGGAACTACCTCCAGGTGCACGGCCGGGACAAGGCCCGGGAGGGGGTTGAGGGTGTAGAGGGTGTTACAGACTACAAGGCCGAAGCTTACTTCAAGCTCGGGTGCGCCTGCTATCACGCCGGGGACCGAAAAGGCACCGTGGACGCCCTGCAGCACTATCTGGCCTCCGATCCCGAGGGGCCCTTCGTGGCCGAGGTGCGCTACTATCTCGGCCGGGCCTTTCTGGACCTGAAGCAACCGGGCCCGGCGTGTAACCAGTTCCGGCGGTGTGCCCGGGAGCATCCGAAATCCGAGTATGCCGGCCGGTCCATCCTGGCCCTGGGTCGGGTGGCCGCGGCGGCCGGCAAGGAGAAGGAGGCCCTCGGCCACTTCGACCGTCTGAAAAAAGGCGTGCCCGGAAGCGACGTCTTCGCCTCGGCCCGGTTCAGTGCCGCCCGGGTGCATCTCGAAGGCGGGGACCTGAAGAAGGCGGAGGCGGAGCTGACGAAAACCCTTGATACCACCCGGGAACCCGACCTGAGGGCGCGAGCCCTGTTCAGCCTGGCCAAGGTCCTGGTCCGGACCGATCGCTTTCGCGAAGCCGTGGCCCGGGCCCGTTCGGTACTGGCCATGGAGGGGGGCACCCTCCACGGCGAGGCTCAGGAGATCCTGGGATTTGCCCTGCTGAAGGCGGGAGAGCTCAAGGAGGCCTTGGATGCCTTCGCGGTGTTTCTCAAGCGGTATCCCCGCCATGGCCTCGCCCCGTACGTGAAGCTCAATCGAGGCATTGCCTTGGGGCGGATCAAGGACCACGCCGGAGCCGCAGCCGGGCTGAAGGCTCTGGACCGGGACCATCCGGATTTTGACCGGAAAGACCACGTGCTCTACCACCTCGGCCTCTCCATGGAGGCGCAGAAGGATGCTGAGGCCATGGTGAAGGCCTTCACTACCCTTCTGGCCCGGCGACCCAAGAGCGCCCTGGTACCCGAGGTGCGGTTCCGCCTCGGGGAGCACTTCTACGATCTCGAGCGCTTCGCGGAGGCTGCCGGCCACTACCGGGCCGTGAACGAGGCCGGGACACCGGACAAGGACCTCGGGGCCAGGGCACGGTACAAGGAGGCGTGGTGCGGGGTGAAGCTCTTGAAGAAGGGAGAAGCCGCGACGGCCTTCGACCTCCTCGCCCGGGACCACCCCCGGTCCAGGTTCCGGGGGGAGGCCCTCTTTCAGGCCGGCCTCTGCCTCCTCGAGTGCGGCCGGGCCAAGGAGGGACTCGTGCGCCTCTCGGCCCTGATCCAGGCCTATCCCCACCACCAGCTCCTGGGCCGCGCCCGGGTGAAGGCCGGGCTCTGTTGTCTGAAACTCGAGCAGTGGTCCGAAGCGCTCTCGTGGTTCAGCGCCGCCAGGAAAGGCAAGGTCGAGGCCGTGGACCTGCCCCGGGTGCACCACGGTAGCGGTGTGGCCTGTCAGAACCTCGGCCGGTTCGACTCGGCCATCCAGGCCTTCGAGGCCGTGGCCCTGCGCTACGAGGGTGGCCTGGCCGCGGAATGTCAGTTCCGCATCGGCCAGTGTCATGCGGCCCGGAAGGATCCTGCGGCGGCCCTCGGGGCCTGGTTGAAGGTGTCCATCCTCCACGAACACCCGGACTGGGTGCCCCGGAGTCTGCTGGAGGCCGGCAAGGTCTGCCTGGCCTCGGGACAGAACGCACGGGCTCAAAAGGTGTTCGAGGAACTGATCCGGAAGCATCCGGATTCCCCGTGGATCAAGGAGGCCCGGCGTCTCTTGAAGACCGCCCGGAGCCCCAGGAAGTAGAGGTGATCCCCTTGCAAATCGAACCGAGAAGGCCAGGACGGTTTCCAGGAACTCCATCCCCCTGGAGCGGCCTGGTCCGCGTCGCGGTGATGGCGGCCGTCCTCGTGGCGGGCCTCCTGGCCGTGGGCGGCCTGGCTGCGGCCGAATCCTCAACTTCCGGACCGGCTGTCGACGCCAAGGCCGTGAGCCTGCAGGAATTGCTGAGCAAGGGCGGCCCCATCATGTGGCCGCTCGGTCTGTGCTCGGTGGTGGCCCTGGCCTTTGCCGTGGAGCGATTCATCAATCTGAGATCCGGCAAGGTGGTCCCGGTCGGGATCGTCCAGTCCGTGGAGGACGCCGTGGAATCGGGCCGGGTGGAGGAGACCTTGAGGCTGTGCGAGACGGATCCGAGCCCGGCCGCGCGCATCTTCACTGCGGGGCTCCGGCACCGGGCGTCCTCGGCCGAGACCATGGAACACGCCATGGAAGAGGTGGGGCGCCGGGAGGTGAGCCGGCTCCGGGACAATATTCTGCCCCTCAACGTCATCGCCAACATCGCCCCGCTCCTGGGCCTCCTGGGTACGGTGTTCGGCATGATCCTGGCCTTCAAGGAGGTGGCCGGGGGCGCCGGCCTGGGCAAGCCCGAGCTCCTGGCTACGGGCATCTACCAGGCCCTGGTCACCACGGCGGTGGGCCTCTCCATCGCCATCCCCACCCTCGCCCTCTACTACTACTTCAACGGCCGCATCGTGAGGATCCTGCGCCGCATCGACGACGTGGCCTCCCGCCTCGTGGATCGGTACCGGGCCGAGGAGACCGCCCCATGATCCTGGACAGGGACGATTTCAAGGAGACCGTGAGCCTGAACCTCACACCCATGATCGACGTGGTGTTCCTCCTCATCATCTTCTTCATGGTGGCCACCACCTTCGTGCGCGAGGAGAAGGAGATCGATCTGGACCTCCCGGAGACGCCCTCCTCGAGCCCGCTCGAGAACCTGCCCGAGGAGGTGGTGATCAACATCATGCGGGACGGCGCCATCAAGGTGGCGGGCCGGAAGGTGTCGGCGGAGGCGCTCGAGGATCTCCTGAAGCAGGCGCGGGCCCGGAATCCGAAGCAGAGCGCGCTCATCCGGGGTGACCGGGGCGTGAAGTACGAATACGTGGTCCGGGTGGTGGGCATCTGCCACGAGGCAGCGGTGCGCGCCAGCCTGGCCGCGCTGGAACCGGTCGGACCCGGCGGAGGATAAACCGAGGATAATCCGAGGAAAAACCATGGTCGGGCTGCGAGTGCCTCTGAAAGACCGCGGGCTCTTGCTGGCGATCCTCCTGGTCGGGGTGGGGGGGGTGGCCCTGGAGTTCCTCCACTTCCGGGGTGCAGCCCGGAAGCCGGTCTACACCGACGGCCAGACCGCCATTCCCGAGGGCAGCCTCCAGGCCGAACGCATCGTGCTCTGGGAAGAGCCGGTGCGGGCCTTCCCCGGGGATGCCACCCCCGACCGGGAGTCCGGCCCGACTGTGGACGCTTCGGGTTCGGTGGTGGTCTATGCCGTGGGGGAGCCGGGCACGGGTAGCGAGCTCTGGCTGGCCGAGAGAATCGAAGGGCTCGAGGGGGCCACCTGGCGGCGCCGGCGCCTGAGCGAGTTGTCCAGTGCCCGGGATGAGGTGAGCCCGTTTCTCACCCGGGACGGCCGCAGCCTCTACTTCGCCTCGAACCGGCCGGGCGGCCACGGCGGCTACGACCTCTACGTGTCCGCCCGCGAGGGCTTGCAGTTCCTGCCTCCCCTGAACCTGGGCCCCGGCCTCAATTCCGCCGGCGACGACGTGGACCCGTGCCTCAGCCCCACGGGGGATCGCCTCTTCTTCGCCTCGGACCGGGATCCGCACGGCCGGGCGCAGCTCGGCTTGTACGCGGCCCGGCGGGTGCGGGGGACCTGGCTCGAGCCCGGCCGTCTTGAGGCGGTGAGTTCCACGGCCGTGGATCGAGCGCCCGAGATCGGTCCCGACGGCAAGACCCTCTACTTTGCCTCGGCCCGCCCTGGGGGTGCCGGCGGCCTGGACCTCTACTGGACCGTCCACTTCAACGACGGGTGGCTTCCGCCCACGGGGGTCACGGCCCTGAACACGCCCGGGGACGAGACCGATCCGGCCCTGACCGGGGAGGGATTCACCCTCTATTTCACGGCCCCTGGAGGCGACCTGAAGGTCTCGCACACCCGGGAACTCTTTACCTGGTCCATCGCGGGCGAGGGCGTACTGACCCGGTTCGCTTCCCTCGTGCTCTGTCTCCTGATCCTGCTCCTGGTGGTCTACCTGGCCCGGCGCTGGGCCGAGATGGGGACCCTCGGCCGGTGCGTGGTCGCCTCCCTCATTGCCCACGCCCTCCTGTTCCTCTACTTCAACCAGGTCATGGTCCAGGGCGGCGTGGGTCTGGCTCGGCAGCAGAAGGGACGCTACCGGGTCACCCTGCTTCCCCCCCGGCCCAGGACGCCCCCGGGCCAGCGGCCCTTTGAGCGCCGGCGGGGGGATCGGTTGGAGCCCTCGGCCCGGGCCCCGGCCCCGGGGCTGAAGCGATCCGACGTGGAAGCCCCCCGGTCGAGGATGCCCGACCGCGGCCTGCTTCGTTTCACGGCCCGGGCCCGGCGTCCCCGGCTCCAGGCACCGGGTCCGGCGCGGGTCCGCGTCCGGGACAGGCGCATTGCCCTCCGCCTCCAGGAGCCGCAAGATCCCGGACGAAGGGTGCGGGAGACCCTGCGACCCTCTCCCCGGGAAGCCGCGCGCATGGTCCCGCTCAATGCAGCCGCTAAAAAGGCAGTGGTGGCTCCGATGTCCGGCCCGATCCCTGAGGGCGCCGAGGTGAAAGCGCGCGCTCTCCTCGCCCATAACACCGCGCCTCGACTTCGGGTGCACCAGAAACCCGACCGGCCCCGGGCACCCCCGGCAAGACCGACCAAGCCGGAGGTTTCACCCGCAGCCCTCCCGGCCCTGGCCGGACCCGGAACATCGGACCGGCCCTCGCGCGAAGGGGTGGCCGAAGCGGCGCCGCCTGAGCCCGGCCAGCCTTCTTCCGGGATCCAGGCGCGCCCGGCTCCCCTGGCTCAGGGCCTGAAGGCGGGCGGCGAGGGGCCGGCGCCCTCGAAGCTGCGCCTTCCCGGCCGATCCCTGGTCCGGAAGGATCCAATCCGCACCCCATCCGACCTGGATCGGGTTGGCCTCGAGGCCCCGGTCTCAAGGGAGATGGCCAGGGCAATGCCCGAATCCCCCGCCCTGGCCTCGCTGCTCGACCCGGAGTCGAGGCCGCCGGATTCGGTGAAGCCCGGGCTCCCCGTGGCCGATGTTTCTGCCACCAGGCCCGTTGCCCTGCCGGAGCGGCCGTCCATGCGATCCTCTGTCCTCCCGACACCGGAACAGGCCGCGGAAACCACAGGGTCGCCCCTGCCCGGCCGCGCCGGACCGGACGGCGCTGAGGTGCTCGGAGCCGTGACCTCCACGGTCTCCACGCCCTTCCATCCGGATTCCGTTCTAGAGGCTCCGGATCCCATGCTCCCCGGACGCCGGATCAGGGCTCCGGGGGAGATCCGGGAGATGCCGGATTCCAGGCCGCTAGCCGCCGTATCTAAGGCGCGGACCGCAAGGCCCGCCCAGACGGTTCCCCTGGAGCCCGCCGGGTCGCTTGCCGTGGCCAGCCTGGAACCGGTGCAGAGTCCGAACCCCTCACCCGCTGCCGGACCGGAAGTGTCCCTCGGCCCACCACCCACCCTCCTCTCTCACCGCAAGGCGGCAGGTCCGAAACCGTCCCTGAATCCCCTGCCCCTGACCGAGGCGCCTGTCCACCGTGCGTCCGATGTTGGGGTACCGGCCACGCTCTCCGGCCCCGACAGGCTCGAGGACGGATTTCCGCCCCGCAGCCTCCTTCCTGCCAGACCGGCGGACGAGGCCAAGGTTCTGGAAATGCCGGCCGTGGGGGTTGCACCCGGAGTCCAGCGGGATCGCCACGAGGACAGGAAAAACCCCGAGGACTACCAGGAACTCTTCGGCCCCGCTCTCCTCACCCGGGCCGATCGAACCCGACCCCGGGTGTCGGCTCCGGAAGCCCCGGTCGTGCCCGGGATGCGCCGCGAGACCAGCCTCTACGACCACCGGTCCGGCGAGGCCCGGATCCGCGCCCTCAGGGAATTCGGCGGCACGGCCGAGAGCGAGCGCGCGGTTCGTCGGGGTCTGGCCTATCTGGCCCGGATCCAGCGCCCGGACGGATCCTGGGGGAATCCACGCTACTCGCACCACAAGTACGGCCAGGTGCAGATCGGCAAGACCGGTCTCTCGCTCCTGACCTTCCTGGGCTCGGGCCACACCCAGAAGTCCGCCACGCGCTACTCCACCGCCGCGAAGCGCGCCATCGCCTTCCTGGTCCGGTCCCAGAACCAAGAGACCGGACACTTCGGCCGCGGCTCGGCGTACAGCCACGGCATTGCCGCCTACGCCCTGGCCGAGGCCTACGCCATGACCCGGGATTCCGAACTTTTTGAACCCCTGAAGAAGGGCGTGGGCCGCATCCTGGAGGCCCAGCACCGGGATCCGGGTGATCCGGTGCGGTTCGGCGGGTGGGGCTACTATTACGCCACCCCCCGGGTCTGGGACGAGTGGCCCCGCGCTTCGGTGACGGCCTGGCAGGTGATGGCCCTGAAGAGCGCCCAGATCGGTGGACTCCGGGTGCCGCGGAGCGCCCTGGACGCGGCGCGCACCTACCTGCGTCGGTCCTTCGATCCCGACCACGGCTACTTCCGCTACAGCCACGATCCGGACCGGCTCCGGTCGGCGTACCGCACCCTCCCCGGGTCCACGCCCGCTTCCATCTTCGCGCTCCTGCTGCTGGGAGAGAATCCCTCGAGCCCTCGCGTCGTCCGCGGAAGGCGCTACGTCATGCACCGGATGCCGGACCGCTACACCCGCGCTTCGGACGACCGGTTCGTGCTGAACGCCGAGGGGAATCTCTACTTCTGGTACTACTCCACCCTGGCGCTCTTCACCCTGCGCACCGAGGACTGGAGGTCCTGGAACGAACGCATGCGGGATCTCCTCGTCCAGGCCCAGGAGTCCGACGGGAGCTGGGCTCCCATCAGCCCCTATGCCAACTACGCGGGCGACTCCCGGTCGGACCGGAGCTATACCACGGCGCTGGCCGTGCTGATGCTGGAGGTCTACTACCGCTACGTCACCCCGCTCCTGCTGGTCCGGCCCGAAATCCGCAAGGAGGAGGAGGAGGAAGATCCCTTTGACCTGCCCCTGTCCCCGAGGCGATACCGGGTGGTGGCACTCAGCGAGACCAGTGCAGCGGCCCGAGCCGGGGTCCGCATCGGCGATGAGGTGGTGCGGTATGGAGGCGAGCGGGTGCGCGACCTGGATGCCCTGAAGGAATCGATTCGCCGGCACCGAAGCCGCTCCCGGATCTCAATGGAGGTGATGCGGAAGGGCCGCCTCCTGCGGTTCACGGTACCGGGAGGACCGCTGGGATTGACCGTGGAGCGCTCACCCGGGAGTGACCGGGAGTGAACCGAGTCCGTATCCAGACGATCCTGCCGTCAGCCCTACAGGGTATCCAGCTCCACCTTCAGCACGTTGGAGATGGTCTTGATCGCGCCGGGTAAGCCGGGGTGGAACGTGACGAAGCACAGATACCACGTCTTGCCCCTGAATGGCGGCAGATCGGGCACGTTCAGCCTGACCAGGGCCTGCCCCCCCCCGTTCAACACGCCACTGAATCCCGGAATTCTGCCGAAGATGCCGCAGGTGGCGAAGAAGAGATCATCCGGGAAGAGGGGGATGACGCGCCCGCCCACCGGGATGCCGCCCTTGGGATCGTGGATGTAGCTGGCCGCCAGCACGTACAAGAAACTCGGGTTGCTCCTGGCCGTGAGGATCAGCTTCAGCTCCCGGGGGAGGCTTCCGGCCCGGCCGTGGACCAGGAAGCTCGTGGCCTCGTCCGACCCGATGTCCGGGAAGCCCACGGACCTGGGATTTCCGTCCACGTCCACCTGGGGAATCCCCGTGTAGTCGTTCTTGCCCATGTCGATGAGGGGGGAGTCGCTCCGCAGGTGCAGGTCCCCGCCGGCGGGGTTCACGAACCTGGGTTCCTCGGCCATGATTCCGTTCAAGCCGATGATGGGGCCGAAGGGCACGCCGGTGGCCGTGCTGAGATTGGAATTGTGGATCTCATCCTTGGTGACGCCGATCAGGTCCCAATCCAAACTGCCCCAGATGACCGAGTTCCGGATGTCGGGATCGGACCGGCCGCCGAATACAGGGTCGTCCATGCTGGCGATGCCGGTGTAGTTCCCGAAAAAGGTCTCGTGGGCCAGGAGGGGCAGCATGCGGCCGCCCAGGACCGCCATGCCCGTGTAGCCCTGGCCGTTGCGGTAGTAGGTGTTGTTCCGGATCAGCGGCCGGGCCGTGACCAGCCCCACGGTGCCCATCATGATGCCCACGCCGTTTTGTTCGAACCAGTTGTGTTCCACGAGCATCTTCATGGAATTGGCGGCGTTGATGCCGTAGGCGTTCTTGTAGAACCGGTTGTGGTGAAAATGCATATCCACGCCCGAGGTCGTGACGCGGCCGGAGCTGATGCCTATGTTGTTGGAATCGAAATCGCAGTTCTCGACGTGGGGCGCGCTGTTGAGAACGGTGAGACCCACCTGGTTCAACCAGAACCTGCAGTTGTGGATCCTGGGGGAAGGCACGTTGGTCATGTCGCCCGTCACCTCCACGCCCGACCGGGCGCGCATCAGGGTCATGTTGCAGACCTCGGCCGGAGCGATGCCGGCGGTCGGTCCGCTCCCGGGCCACTGGAGCTTCACCAGCACCTGGCTATACATGGCGACGGGCTGTCGAGAATTGGCCTTGGACCCCGACATGTAGGTGACGTCGATGCCGGCTCCCATCAGGATGACCCCCTGGGAGACCTGGACCGGAAAATCCTCCTGCCCCTCGCAGTGCCAGTGCCCGGGGCCGACGTGCAGGGTCTGGGTCTCCGACACGGTGGGGGCGGGCATGGTATTCAGGGCATGGGTAATGGTTCGCCAGGGATTGTGGATGGAGCCGTCGCCCGCAAGATCGCTGCCGGTAAAGGAAACGTAGTGGTCTCCGGCTGAAAGGCCCGGTGTGAACAGGGCACCGAAGAGGACGGCCAGAACGATCGTCGAAGATACCGGAGAGCTCTTCGTTTGCATGACTCCAAACCTCCCATCACCACCTGTGTGGTATCGTTTTCCCCTGGTATGATGTCTCTCCGTTAAGTCTATCGGAGTGTCAGAAATGCCATCTGAAGGAAAGGTCGGTGCAGCGAGGGAGTGCGCCTCCGTGCGGTAGGCGAAAAAACTTCACGGATTTGAAAGGATTTCATCGTCCAAGTTGGCCGACCCTGCCGGGATTTCCACGCCTTACCGGGTCCGGGCCGGAAGGTTGGACGCCTTGGGATCGAAGGGGAGAGGGAAAAATTCTCTCGTGCGAACAGGGAATACGATTCGCGGTTCCGGCGCGATTTTTTAGCAATGAAAATTGGCATTGACTTTCGATCTGCGATGCTGACGGGAGCCGGGATTGCACGCTACACACGCGGGCTCGTGGAGGGCCTTGCACGCCTCGATCTGGCGCCGGATTCAGAGGCGCTCGAGGTGGAGCTCTACGGATTCCACCTCCGGAGGGGGGTGGGTGCGGAGAGGTTCAGGGCGAGGGCGGGAATCCGTCTCCATCGCGGCCCGGTGCCCGCGCGTCTGGTCCGCTGGCTGGGTCGGGTGGGATACGGGTGCGAGTTCCATTTCGGTGCCGTGGACCTCTTTCACTTCACCGATTTCACTTCCCTGCCGTTTCGCTCCACGCCCCACGTCTTCACCCTTCACGACGTGAGCTTCCTCCGGAATCCTGCCTGGCACGAGGCGCGCGCCGTGCGGGCCCTGGAGTCCGTGACCGAACGCCTGGCACGCACGGCACGCAGGGTGTTCGTCCACTCCCGGCACACCCGAGGTGAGGTCACCGAGATCCTGGACGTGGATGCCGATCGCATCCGCGTGGCGCCCCCCGGCGTGGGTGAAGCCTTCTTCCGGACGCCCGATGCGTCCCGGACCGAGGCCATGCGTCGCACCCTGGATCTTCCGCCCCATTTTCTCCTCCACGTGGGCACCCGCGAGCCCCGAAAGAACCTGCCCCGCCTGATCCGGGCCCATGGCCGCCTTCACCGCCACCACCCGGATCTAAGCCTGGTCCTGGCCGGGGGGCGCGGCTGGTTGGAACAGGAGGTCCTCGCCGCCCTGGAGGCGTCTCCCTGCCGGGACCGGATCCGGGTGACGGGTCGGGTTCCCGAGGCGGATCTGCCCGCCCTCTACCGCGCCGCCGACGCCTTTGCGTATCCGTCTCTGTACGAGGGATTCGGCCTGCCCGTGCTGGAGGCGCTGGCGTCCGGAGTGCCGGCCGTGGTTTCCTGTGCCGCCTCCCTGCCCGAGGCCGCGGGCAATGGCGCCGTGCTGGTGGATCCAGAGGACGAGTCCGCCCTCATCGAGGCGCTCCACCAGGTCCTCACGGATGAACCGCTCCGCACCCACCTCCGGAAAGCGGGCCGGGACCACGCCCGGACCTTCACCTGGGAACGTACGGCCCGGGCCACTCTGGCCGGCTACCGGGAGGCGCTCCAGTGAACCTCGACCTGCCCCGTCCCTTGCACCTGGCCCTGGACTGCACGCCGCTCCTGGAGGCGCGGCCCACCGGGGTGGCGCGTGGTCAGCGGGGCTGGATCGATGCACTCCTCACCGCACCGCATCCCATCGAGATGACCCTGTTCGTTCCAGGCTCGGGCCAGGTGGCCCTGCCGCCTGGCAACCTCAATCATGTCAACGTCCATGTCGTCCGCCTCGGCCCCGGCGCACGATTCCGTCTCACCCATCTCCCCCGGGCTCTGGGGCGCCTCCGTCCGCATCTGTTCCACTCGCCATTCCTGGCCATTCCCCTTGGAACGTCTGTACCCGTGGTGGCCACGGCGCACGAGGTGCCGGAGCCGGCCTCGATCCTGGCCGAGGGCCTGGGACGAACCGTGCGGCATCGCGCCTGGTGGGCCGTGGCGCGGCGGGCGGCCCAGGGGCTGGTGGCCGTGTCCTGTCACACGGCCCGGGCCGCGCGCGCTGCCGGCTGGGCGGACAGGCCCCTCCGGGTGGTGCACCACGGCCTGGTCCGAACCGAGGAGCTCGAGCCGGGGGCGCTCCTTCCCCGCCAGGGCCCGGTGCTGGCCGTGGGAACCCTCAGGCGGAAGAAGGGGGTGCGCATGGCTCTGGAGGCGTACGGTCGTGTGGTGGCAGACCGCGACCCGGCATGCCGGCCCGACCTGGTGTGGGTGGGGGAGGGCGCGCCTCCCGCCAGGCTCCCCGGGGGCGTCCGGTTCCCGGGCTACCTGCCGGACGAGGAGGTCCGGGCCCTGATGCAATGCGCCTCGTGTCTGATCCTGCCCTCCATTACCGAGGGGTTCGGCCTTCCGGCTCTCGAGGCCATGGCCGCGGGATGCCCGGTGGTGGTCTCCGCGGCTGGCGCCCTGCCGGAGGTGGTGGGCCGGGCCGGATGGGTGGTGCCTCGGAACGCTCCGGGGGCCTGGGAGGAGGTATTGAACCGGGTCCTGGCAGGAGGTCCCGAGGTGGAGCGCCGGATCCGGAGGGGACGGAAGCGAGCGGGACGTTTCAACCGGGCCCGGGTCGCCGGACGCCTGCTGCGGCTCTACGCCGAGGTCATTCAGGGGCTTTCCTCGTAGCTCTCTTCCTCGACCGTAGGCTGCGGCCCGGGGATCAACCAGTCCACCACCTTGCCGGAAAAGAGGATGATCAGGACCATGATTACGATGAGCACCGCGGCCACGCCGAGCTTGAACAGACCCGAGCGCTGGTCGAGGTCGGTGCGAAGCAGGCTCTCTTCCTTGGGAGCGCGGGCATGGGGGCTGAACTGGAGGATCTTCTCCCTCTTCCGGATGTCGAATCCTGCCGCCGCGGCGTCCGCGCCGGACCCGAGGCGGTCCGAGGCGGGCGGGGGAGCGGGGCGCCCGGGGGGGGCCAGCGCGGTCTCCGTTTGTTCCTCAAGCCCCTCCTGCTCCTCCACCCGGAGCTGAATGGACCCGAGACGGATGCGGTCCCCGGACCGGACCTCGGCGCTGTCCACCTTGCTCTCGTTCAGGAAGGTGCCGTTGGCGCTGCCCAGGTCTTTCAGGAGCAACCGGCCGGACTGGACCAGGAGCCGGGCGTGTTGCCTGGATATGCCGGGATCCGAGACGGAGATCTCGTTTCCCTTGAGGCGGCCGAGGGTGGCGCGGTCCTTGACCTCGAAGGTCTGGCCCGCGTCCCGGCCGGTTTCGATGATGACCTTGAACATGAAACTCGTGATTCGTGGGTTGAACAGCCTGTGGAAGAACACTGCGGTCTTTTCCCCGGCATTATACCTCACATTCCCTTTCCCCGACCATTCCCCGGGAAACGACCTTCTCGTAGAATAGGCGCACGATGGCGGAAAAAGACTCCCGGACCGTGAATCCTCCTCTGATCGCCGAGGGCCTCACCCGGTCCTATGCCACCCGGAGGCAGGGCATTGTATCGGCCCTCCAGGGATTTTCCCTGCGTCTGGAGCCGGGAGACGGCCTGGGTTTGCTCGGATCCAACGGCTCGGGAAAGACCACCGCCATCCACCTCTTGCTGGGCCTGGAGCGGCCCGATGCGGGGTGGGTCCGGATCTTCGGTCGCGATCCCCTCCATCGCGAGGCCAAGAGGCGGTTGGGGTACCTCCCCGAGGAGACTGCCCTGTTCCCGTTCCTGAGTGCCGAGGAGACCCTCGGCCTGGCGGCACGCCTCCATCGCATGGAGCGGACCGTGCGCAAGCGCCGCATCGACGAGGTCCTTACCGTCCTCGGCCTGGATCAGGTCCGGCGCCGAAAGGTGGCCACCTTTTCCAAGGGCATGGCCCGGCGTCTGGCCTTCGGCCGGGCCGTCCTCCATTCGCCCGCGCTGCTCATTCTGGACGAGCCCACCTCCGGCCTGGATCCCGAGGGCGCGGCGACCGTCTTCGAGATCCTCCGCCAGGTGCGGGCCGCAGGCACCGCCGTGCTGTTCTCCACCCATCTGCTCCGCGAGGCCGAAGAGCAGTGCACCCGTCTCACCTTGCTCAGCCGCGGCCGCAGGGTCCGGTCCGGCACCCTCGAGGAACTCCTCGGTGAGGAGGAGGAGAGGATGTCCGTTTCCGGGCTGGACGTGGGGGACCGGGATCAGCTGGCGGCCTGGGTGCAGGACCACGGCGGCCGGACCGAGCCCACGGATGTCCGGCGGCGGTCCCTGGAGCGGCTCTTTCACTCCCTGCTCGAAGAGGAAGAGGACCGGCCATGACGGTGTCCGGCCTCGAATCCCTGGGGGCGGGATTCCGGGTGACCGGCCGCTGGGTCCAGCGAGGCCTCGGCCCCTACTGGCTGGCGGGCATCGCCCTGGCCACGGTGCCCCTCACCTTTCTGGTCGGTCTGGACGCGGTCTCCCGGCGATCAGCTTGGATCGAGGTGGTGAAGGGCCTGGCCCCGATCTTCGCCCTGTTCCTGGGGGCCTATGCCTGCCGGCAGATCCGGGGTTCCCGTCGGTCCGGTCCCCTGGAGGGGCAGCCCGTGCAACCGTTCTTCTTCCTGCTGGGCCAGGTCCTCGCCCTGGGGGTCTCGGTCAGCCTGGGCGCGGCCGTGTTGATCCTCCCCGGCGCCCTGGTGTCCGGCCGTGACTTTCATCCGGCCGCCCTCCCGGAAGGGGGCCTGGTGGAGGGGGAGGCGCTCCAGCACCATGGCCGGGCGTGGGCCCTGCCCGGTTCCGGCTTCCTGCGCTGGCACCTGCCTGGATTGAATGGGGGGCCCTGGTCCCTGGAGATCCGGCTCCGGACGGTCTACTTCCGGGGTGATCCCCGCCAGCCGCTGCAGGTGGAGGTTGTGGGACTTGGAACGACCGCGGTCCACTGCATCAAGGCGGAAACCCCCGTTCGCATCGCCATTCCCCGGGCGTTCCCCGGCGGCGAGGTGACGCTCCGGTGTCTCAGCCCCGGCGTGGGTGTGCGCGCCCCGCCCCAGGGCGCCCTGTTGATCTCCGAAACCCGGGGCGCGGCCTGGAACGCCTGGCTCAGGTTCTGGGGCCTGGTGAGCGTCCAGGCGAGCCTGATCATGGTGGCGGCCCTGGCGGCGTCGCTCCTGGTGTCGCCCCCCATCGCGGCCTTGAGCGCCCTCACGCTGTGGGGGGTGGGGTGGTCGGCCCGGTTCCTGAGCGAGTACGCTCGGCTCTCCGGGCTGCCATCCATCTTTGAGGCCAGGTCGGGCGCGGCAGCCGGGGAGGCCACGGCCGGCGGGACTTGCGCCCGGTGGCTGGCCGAGATCTTCGGCCTCGTGCCCGACCTCCGGGGAGTGGGTCTGTCCGATGCCCTGTCCCGGGGGCTGATCCCGCCCTGGAGCCTGGTGGCCAGGGAGGCCGGGCCGGTGCTGTGGACGGCAATGGGTATCGGCCTGGCGGGGGCAATGCTGGGCCTCTGGGTCTGGAGGCGGATTCCGGGCCGGATCCCCGGGGAGAAGGGGATTTCATGAAAAAAAAGTGGATTCCAATCCTGCTTTTCTTAGGATTACTCCCTTTGATCCCCGTGCTTGAGAACTCCCTTCGGGGGCTGGGCAGGCCGGTGGGATCCGGCCGCACTGCGCGTGGAGCAAGCTCCGGAACCAGTCGGTTTCTGTTCGGCTATCTCCTGGGCGGGCTCCGGGCTCCGGTGGTCGGTCTCTCCTGGTTGAAGGTGAACCTGAACTATCGCAAGGGGCGGTATTTCGTTCTGGCGCAGGAATTCCGCACCCTGGCGGGGCTGAATCCCTACAGCGAGCGTGTCTGGGACTACGCAGCCTGGCACATGGCTTTCAACGTGGCGAGACGCGCCACTGAAGAGGAGGACAAGTTTCGCTACCAGCACGAGGGATTGAGGCTCGCCCGGGAGGGGCTCTCGTATTTGCCGATGAACCGGACCCTCCTCCTCAGGGTGGGAACCCTCTGCCAGGAGATGGCCGGTGAGCACCGCTCGAGGTTTCTCGAGAAGGAGGGCCGCCCTCCCGAGGCCGTGGCATACGAGGCGTATAGCCGGCTCCTCAAGCGACCGGACGCCCTGACCGTAGACCTGCTCCAGTTCACGGATGTGGCGCTGGACTGGGGCGTGCGGCTTCTGCTCCTGGAGCGACCGGACGTGGCCCGGCAGAGGATGGAAAAAGGGATTCAAGCACTTATATTCTATCGTTCCCTGACCGCTGTCCAGGACCCGGACGCGGCCGCGGAACGAAACGAGGCCGTGGAGGCCACGCTGCACGCAGCCAAGACCTGGTACGAAGCCGCCTTTCACATGGCGGCTGCACGGCGGCTATATGGAGAAGGCAGGGCCGATCAGGCCCGGACCCGGAACGACAGGGCGCTCAAGCTGCTCGAAACGTTCCAGAACAGAACCGATGAGGTGGCCGACTACTGGAAGGAGGACGCTTGCTCCGTCATCCGGGCGATTCGCCGGCGACGGATTCAGGACCGGGGAAAATGACCGGTGAGTACCCGCAGTTTCGCGGCAGGTCATGGACGGACTGCGGATTGAGTCCACTGTAAGAGAAGATTGGGAGCCATGTTCACAGTTATCACCATTCTCGCGATCGTGCTTGCCGCGGGGGCGCTGGCATTCGCCTTCCGGCTCAATGTCTCCATCGATTCCAAGAGTCCTGGCACCGAGGAGATGCAGAAGATCTCCCGGGCCGTCCAGGAAGGCGCCATGGCCTTTTTGAAAACAGAGTACTCGGTACTCTGTTTCTTCGTGGCAGTCGTCTTTGTCGTTCTGTTGCTCTTCATCAACGTCCAGACCGCCATTTCCTTTCTCTGCGGCGCCGGCTGTTCGGGCCTGGCCGGCTGGGTGGGCATGCGCGTGGCCACCAAGTCGGCGGTGCGCACCACCGAGGCGGCCAAGACGAGCCTGACCGACGCCCTCACCGTGAGCTTCTCCTCCGGCGCGGTCATGGGACTCATGGTGGTGGGCCTCGGGCTCCTCGGCGTCACGGTACTGTACCTGATATTCGGCAAGCCCGAGCTCATCTTCGGCTTCAGCTTCGGGGCCAGTTCCATCGCCATATTCGCCCGTGTGGGTGGCGGCATCTTCACCAAGGCCGCGGACGTGGGGGCGGACCTGGTGGGCAAGGTGGAGGCCGGCATCCCCGAGGACGATCCGCGGAACCCCGCCACCATCGCGGACAACGTGGGCGATAACGTGGGGGACGTGGCCGGCATGGGCGCCGACCTGTTCGAGAGCTACGTGGGCAGCATCATTGCCACCATGGCCCTGGCCCTGACCACGTACGCGCTCGGGACCCAGCAGGACCACGCCCTTGTCATGCCCCTGGGGCTGGCCGCCATCGGCATCTTCGCGAGCATCGTCGGGACCTACGTCGTGAAGACCGAGGACGAGACCAAGGTGCACAACGCGCTCTTCAACGGATTGCTGGCCGCCAGCGGGATCGTCATCGTGGGCACGGCGCTCCTGATCCTGATCCTGGACCTCAACAATCCTGCATTCGGCGAATGGGGCGTCTTCGGGGCCGTGATCTCGGGACTGGTCCTCGGTCTGTGCATCGGCAAGATCACCGAATACTATACCAGCGAGCAGAAGCCGCCGGCCCGGGAGATCGCCAATCAGAGCCGCACCGGACCGGCCACCAACATCATCCAGGGCCTGGCCACCGGATTCCAGTCCACGGCCCTGCCGCTGGTCCTGATCTGCCTGAACATCTATCTGGCCTACACCTGGGCCGGCCTCTACGGCATCGGCATCGCCGCCGTGGGGATGCTGTCCACCCTGGGCATCAGCCTCGGCGTGGACGCCTACGGCCCCGTGGCCGACAATGCCGGCGGTCTGGCCGAGATGGCCGGTTGCGAGCCGCACGTGCGCAAGCGCACCGACAGTCTCGACGCCGTGGGCAATACCACGGCCGCCATCGGCAAGGGCTTTGCCATCGGCAGCGCGGCCCTGACGGCCCTGGCGCTGTTCCAGGCCTACCGGGCCGCCTTCGCCTCCGAGGCCATCGTCAC
Source organism: uncultured Planctomycetota bacterium (assembly GCA_964485695.1). GTDB lineage: Bacteria > Planctomycetota > JAFGQW01 > JAFGQW01 > JAFGQW01 > CAZAKZ01. Next base: position 66,759 of record CAZAKZ010000011.1, read on the forward strand.
CGAGTACGGATTCATCCCCCTCGACCTCAACATCATGAATCCCACCGTAACCATCGGGCTGCTCTTCGGCGGCATGCTGCCCTTCCTGTTCAGCGCCTTCACCATGCAGAGCGTGGGTCGGGCCGCCAACAAGATGATCGAGGAGGTGCGGCGTCAGTTCCGGGAGAAGCCGGGCATCATGGAGGGCACGGAAACGCCTGATTACGCCAACTGCGTGGCCATCTCCACCAAGGCCGCCATCGCCCAGATGGTCGTGCCGGGACTGGTGGCCGTGCTCTCACCCATCTTCATCGGCCTCTTCCTCGGTCCGGAAGCCCTGTGCGGGATGCTGGCCGGCTCCCTGGTATCGGCGGTGATGCTGGCGCTGTTCATGGCCAACGCCGGCGGCGCCTGGGATAACGCCAAGAAGTACATCGAGGCCGGCGACTTCAAGGACGCCGAGGGCAACGTCCTCGGCAAGGGTTCCGACGAGCACATGGCTGCCGTGGTGGGCGACACCGTGGGCGATCCGTTCAAGGACACGTCAGGCCCGAGCTTGAACATCCTCATCAAGCTCATGTGCATCGTCTCCCTGGTCTTCGTTCCGGTCTTCGTGACCTGCCACCACGACAAGATCAAGGTCGACGTCGACTCCGGCAAGAAGATCGAGGCCCCTCCCGTCGATCAGTCCATCCCGGGTTTGAAGAAGCCCGGCGAGGAGGATAAGAAGAAGAAGGAATAGGTTTAACCTTCATGAACGGCCCAACAACGGGGGGAGACGACACCGTCTCCCCCTCGATTCCGGAAGACACACCCCAAGGGGAAGGTTCCGCTCTTCCCTCACCCCCCGACCAATCCAGGCAACTGGCCGTGGAGTGCGCCCGCCTGGCCGACAAGTTCAAGGGCCTGGACATCGTGGTTCTCGACATGGCGCCCCTCATCGAGATCACCGACTACTTCGTCATCGTCACCGGCACCAACCGCAGGCAGATCCGCGCCATCGGCGAGGAGATCATCACCCGGATGAAGAAGCAGGGCCTGCTCCGCACGAACATGGACGGCATGGAATCGGGGGTGTGGGTCCTGGCGGACTTCGGCAGCGTGGTTCTTCACATTCTCAACGAGGACGCACGCGCCTTTTACGACCTGGACGGTTTCTGGGCGGATGCGGACCGCATCGACTGGCAGGAGGAGCCTGGATTCGAGGGCGGTACCGACTCCACTGACTGAGCCGGATCAGTTCAAGCTCTCTTTGAGCTGCAGCGCCGGCGTGAAGAACAACGGGTAGATCAGCATTCCCGCCATGAGTGCGGAGATCAGGATGGAGGCCACGGCGGCCTCGATCATGAGCACCGCGAATCCCACCGACGTCATGGGTGAGGCGCCGGCAAAGAGCTGACCCGCCATGATCCCCGGGATCTGGATGATACCGATGACCAGCAGGAGGTTCCCCAGCGGCAGCATGGCCGTGCGTAGGGCGTCCCGCATGGGGCCCTGGATGCTCTCCCGGATGTCGGCGCCGAGGCTGAGCTTGGCCTCCACCTCGTCCTGGTTCTCGTAGATGCGCCGGGCAAAGCGCTCCGTGAAGAGACTGAATCCGTTCATGGCGTTGGCCAGCACCATGCCGGCCAGGGGTACCACGTGGAGCGGGGAGTGCCAGGGCTCGATGTGGAGCACCAGGGTGGAGAAGAATCCCACCACCACGAACACGGTGGTTCCGATGGAGGCCAGGGCGATGAGGTTCAGGAATGGTACGGGCCTCGAGATGCCGGTGGTGGCCCGGTGCGTGGCCAGCAGCGTCATGAGAAAAAGGGTGAGGATCACCCAGTACCATCGGTCCAGGTGCGTGATGGCCACCAGGACTCCGCCGAGGAGAAGGACCTGGATGAGGCCGCGGAGGGTGTGGAGGGTCACTTCCCGGCTCAGGCCGATGCCCTGGAGGGCGAGCATGGCCAGGGTGGCGGCCACCAGGAGGCCGCCAAGCCCCAAATCCACCGGCTGGAGGGTGAGGGTGGCCAGGGATATCGCGGCTAGGCTCATGGTGCTGTGTCTCCCGTCTCTTCCAGCCCCAGAAGTCGCCTGGCCCGGTCCGGAACGGCTTCGGCCCGGAACGCCTCGGCAGGCAGGTCTGTCACCACCTTTCCCTCCAGGAGCACGAGGATGCGGCGGGCGTGGTGCAGGGCGTCTTCCAGCCGGGTGGTGGAGTAGAGTATGGTGGTGTCGGTCTCGCCCTGGATCTCCTTCAGGGCCGCGAACAGATCCGCAACCGTGGGTGAATCCAACCGGGCCGTGGGCTCGTCCAGGAGAAGGACCTCGGGCTCCAGCACCAGGGTCCGCGCCACCACCACGCGGGCGGCCTGACTCGCGGTGAGCGTCGTCTTCTTCCGGTCCAGGAACGAGTGGTCGAGACCCAGGCGATCCAGACAGGCGCTGGCGAGTGTGCGCGCCTCTTCCCTGGACTTGCCCCGGACGCGGAGCCCGTACGCGACGTTGTCCTCGACGCTCTCGCCGAAGAGGGCGTGGTTCTGGAAGACGAGTCCCACGCGGCGGCGCAGCTCGCGGGGATCCAGGGAGCGGATGTCCGTGCCCTGGAGGTAGATCATGCCGCAGTTGGGCTCCTCGAGGCGGCAGGTCAGGCGGAACAGGGTGGTCTTGCCGCAGCCGGAGGGCCCGACCACGGCGGCCAGCTCCCGCTCCTCGAACCGCAGCGCAATGTCACGTAGAACCTCGGTGGTCTCCACGGTGCCGCGGCGGTCGCGGTGAAACCGGAACTTGTGGACCTGCTCGTAATGAAGCTTCGGAATCGTCATTCCTGCGACTTGGATTCTGCCCCGGGACCATCGCCCCCTCCAGTTGCTTCTATCGCGCAGGAAGTGAGATGTCAAGGCGGCGCCGGGAAGGCGGGGAAATTCCAGGGACCTTTCGCCCTCAGGCCGTCTGTTCTTGTGGTTGGGTTTCCACGGACCGGGTGTGCTTGCAGCGGGGGTAGGCGCTACACGCCTGGAAGGCTCCACGGCGGCCGTACCGGATCACCATGCCGGCTCCGCACTCCTCGCAGGTCTCTCCGGTCTTCTCGGGCGGCTTTTCGGCCTCGCCCTTGATGGTCTTGGTGTTGCGGCACTTCGGGTAGGCCGAGCAGGCCGCGAACCGCCCGCGCCGGCCGATGCGGATGACCATGGGAGCCCCGCACTTCTCGCAATCCTCGCCGGTCTTCTCGGGCTCGATGGGCTTGCCCGCCTCGTCGCAGCTCTTGGTGTTGCGGCACTTCGGGTAGGCGGAGCAGGCGATGAACCGGCCCCGCCGGCCGTTGCGGATGACCAGGGGGGCCCCGCACTTCTCGCACTCCAGACCGGTGGGCTCGGGGGGCTGCTTCGGCACCCCGTCCATGGACCGGGTGTTCTTGCAGTCGGGGTACCCGGAACAGGCCAGGAACTTGCCGCGCTTGTGAAACTTCACGATGAAGTTCTTGCCGCACTTCTCGCACACCTTCTCGCTCACCTCGGGATTCTTCTTGAGGTCCTCCATGTTCTCGTAGGCAGCCTCCAGGTTTTGCCTGAAAAGGAGGTAGAACTCGTCCAGCACCTGGATCCAGTCGGCCTCGGAACCGGCGATCCTGTCCAGCTCCTGCTCCATGCGGGAGGTGAAGCCCGCGTCCAGGACCTTGGGGAAATGGGTGCAGAGCTTCTCGGTCACGAGGATGCCCAGCTCCGTGGCCGTGAATTTTCGGTCCTTGAACTTCACGTAACCCCGGTCCGAGATGGTGGAGAGGATGGCGGCGTAGGTACTGGGCCGGCCAATGCCCTTTTTCTCCAGGGTCTTCACCAGGGATGCCTCGGAATACCGCGGCGGGGGTTCCGTGAAGTGCTGGGTCGGATCCGTCTCGAGGCGTTCGAGCTCCAAGCCCTCCTCCAGGCCGGAGGGAAGCGCGTCCTGTGGGTCCTCGCGCCCGGAGAGAATCCGGGTGAAGCCGTCGAACTCCATGACCCGGCCGCGGGCCGTCAGGAGGATGCCGCCGGCGTCGAGGCGAACCTCGGTGGTGGCATACCGGGCCGGCGTCATCTGGCTGGCCATGAACCGCTCCCAGATGAGGTTGTAGAGCTTGAACTGATCCTGGGTCAGGCAGGATTTCAGGTCCTGGGGCGTCCGGACCGGGTCCGTGGGTCGGATCGCCTCGTGGGCCTCCTGGGCGCCCTTGCGCTTGCCGTAGACCGGAGGCTCCTCGGGCAGGTAGTCCTTGTCGAACAGGTTTCCGATCAGGTTGCGACTCGCCTCCGCCGCCTCCCCGGCCACGCGGAAGCTGTCGGTGCGCATGTAGGTGATGAGGCCCACGCTGCCCTCATCCCCGGCCTCGACGCCCTCGTAGAGCTGCTGTGCCACCATCATGGTCTTCCTGGCACTGAACCGGAGACGGGTGCTGGCCGATTGCTGCAAGGTGCTCGTGGTGAAGGGGGGCGAAGGATTTTCCCGCCGCATCCGGGTCTGGACCGTGTTGATGACCAGGGCCGCGTTTTCGATCCGGTCCACCACCGCTCTGGCTTCGGCCTCGTTCCCGAGCCGGACCGCTTCCCCGTCGACCTCCTTCACCTCCAGGTCGAAGGCCTTGTCCGGGTCCGGGCCGTCCTCGCCGACCGGGGTCGCCTGCACGCGAATGCGCCAGTACTCCTCGGGCTCGAATTCCTGGATCTCCTTTTCCCGTTCCACGATGAGCTTCACGGCCACGGACTGGACGCGGCCGGCGCTCAGCCCCTTGGCAATCTTCTCCCACAGCAGGGGGCTCAGCTTGTAACCGACGATGCGATCCAAAATGCGCCGGGCCTGCTGGGCGTTGACCCGGTCGATGTTGATCGTGCCCGGATTGGCAATGGCCTCGGCCACGGCCTTGGGGGTGATCTCGTTGAACTGGATGCGCAGGGCTTTTTCCTCGGGGATCTTCAGCGCCTGGATCAGGTGCCAGGCAATGGCCTCCCCTTCCCGGTCCGGGTCGGGGGCCAGGAAGACCTTGTCCACCCGCTTCAGCGCCTTGCGCAGATCCTGGAGGGTCATCCCCTTGCCGCGAATGGTCTGATAGTGGGGCTCGTACCCGTTCTCCAGATCCACGCCGAGGCGATTCTTGGGCAGGTCCCGGACGTGGCCCATGGAAGCCATCACCACATACTTCGAACCGAGGTACTTGTTGATGGTCTTGGCCTTGGCCGGCGACTCGACGATGACCATGTGCTTGGTTTTTCGAGGCTTCTTCCTGGCAGGCCGGGCGGTTTTACGGGTCGGGGTTCGGTCCGATGTGTCTGTGGCGGTCGTCTTCTTCTTGGCCATTCGTCTTCGTATCCAACCCCCAAATCGTCAAGGTCCTCGGTGGCATGGACTGGATTTCCACGAGATTGCTCCTATATCGAATCCGGCCCGGGTTTCCTTGACCCCCATCCCAGGAGACCCGTGAGTGAGGTGTGTAAGCGTTTTTTCCCCGAGGAGTTGTGAGGCGAAGGCGAGAAGAAGATGCGCGAACCGGGGGACCGGCCGCCCGGATCCGAGGCCAACGTCCCCCGGATTTCATCCCCGGTTTTTGAGCGGAAACCGGCTCAAGATCCGCTCATGAACCGGTTCATGGAGGAAAAATGAGCAGGATTGCGCTCATATACCCTTCATGAAATCCAATTCACTTCGCACCGGCGGCCCGACCTGCAGGATCCACCGGATGCCCCGGACAAAGTGCATGGGTTCCGGGAATCCCGGGCTATAATAATGACCTCGACAAGAGCCGCATCGTCCGCGCGGTCGAAGAGAGGGCAGGCCAAAGGCAAGGCACCTCGAGGCTCTTTCGATCCCCCCGCACGGTGGGCCCATGGCTCAACGGTTAGAGCAGCGGACTCATAATCCGTTGGTTGCAGGTTCGAATCCTGCTGGGCCCACTCTT
>CAZAKZ010000012.1:0-2563 GCA_964485695.1 uncultured Planctomycetota bacterium
CGTTCCATCAAATATCGTGAGAATGCCACCCTCATCTAGCGTGCACGTGCTCATAGTGGGTCCGGACCGGCGCGATCTCCGGGTGGAAACATGGCTGGATTCCGGACATCCTAGTCGACAGTTACGATTCGTGTGTCAGGATCAGGTGGCTACAAAAACCTGAAACATTTTTGAAAAACACCCGGCGTCCCTGGGCCTGTCTGTTCACCTTGGCCCGGGATTAACGGCCTGTGGACAGGTTGTCTGGCAAGAAAAAGAACTACCCGTTTCCATGCAAACGCAGTGCATGAAAACGGGTAGTTCTTTGCTGACGAGCCTCGCCGGGAGGTGGCCCGGAACCACGAATCGATTCGTGGCCGCCGGCAGTTTCTCGGTAATCCGGAGTGTCAGGTCCTGTCCGGTTTCTTTCGTTTCTGCTTCCGGTGCCAGTCGGACCAGGCCTTGACGTCATTTCCGAGCCTCATGCCGGATAGCCTTTCCAGGGACCGTATCACCACTTTTCGAAAGATCTTGAGTCTTCTTTGCGTGGAGATGATCCGTGCATCCAGAACGGTGCCGGACTGGACGATTCCGACGATCGGCTTGGCAATGGAAGCGCCCGAGGCGACCTCAACGTCATAGCCCCTGATATAGGCCCTCTGTCTCCCAACGAACAGATTCACTCTGGGGCTTGATCCCCTTGAAGGTCGGATGGATTCAATGAGGTACGATATGGCCCGGCCGTCTCCAAGGTGACCCATGGCCATGGCGGCCCGGACCCGAGTCCCGAAGAACTTCGATTTCAGCGCCTTGACAAAGGGCTGCAGGGCTCGGTGCTCTATTCCTTTCAGGCCAGCCCCGATCTTCTTGATGGATTCTGCGGCCATCCTGCGAACGGCGGGATCCTCGTCAAAAAGCGCTCGCCGCGACAGCGGCTCGATTGCATTGGGAACGCGTAGCTCTCCCAGGGCCCAGGCCGAAAAAGAACGTGATCTGCCTGAGGGGTCGGACAATCCCGACACAAGAGGGAGATATGCATTTTCCCACCGGCGACCGAACCAATTCCGGAATGCTTCGACGCGAACCTTGTGGCTCCGGCTGCCCGCATCTCGAATGATCTTGCGAATGGCCAGTCGCGTCTGGCTGTCAGGCTGTCGGACGGGAACACTAATCTTGACCCCGTGTTCCTGATCCTGGAGTTCATCTCCGGCATCGGCGATGCCGGCCATGATGAATCCCAAAAGCCCCAACCCCATGGAACCTATGAATCTCTTCATGTCAGCTTCCTTGTTCATGTCCATGGGTTAACGTGGTAAACAACAGGCGAATCCGGGTGATCGTATCTAACTGCCCGTGGATCCGTTGCCAGTATAGCAGAGCGTAAAAAGCTGCGCTTTCCTTCCTTGCTACCCGCCCCACCACGAAACTCGTAACCCGTTGTTATTCAACAGCTTGGCACCAATATTGCGAGTTCGAGGCTCGGTAGAAATCGCCGGGAGTGCACCGTGTTACCCCCAAACGGGCGAGCGGCCTAAGCCGTTGATTCAAGGCATGTTACGACGACTCTCCTGGCTGAACGATGTTCAAATCTTTTCCGGTTGGCGCGGTATTGGGGATCCCGGTTCGAATCCAGGGCCTTTTTGTAGTTTTTTTTGCACTTGTCGGCGGCTATCTTCTGGTCTCTGAAGGCCCTGGAGAGGGGCTCAATTCGATACTCTTCCTCGGGTCGGCGTTTTTTTTCGTGCTGCTCCATGAGTTCGGCCACGCCCTCGTGGCCAAGAAACTCGGTGTGCACGTCCTGGATGTCACCATCTGGCCGCTCGGAGGCATGGCCAGGCTGGAAGACGTGCCGAGGAAGAGCTCGGCTGAAATCGTCATCGCCCTGGCTGGCCCCGTCGTCAATCTCGTCCTCGCCTACCAGTTCTTCTGCCTGCACAAGTTCTTCCTGGTGCTGGAGGCAGGGCCCATCCATGTCATGGAGTTCATGGCCTGGATCAACCTCCTGCTTGCGCTTTTCAACATCTTTCCCGCATTTCCACTGGATGGGGGCCGCATCCTGCGCGGCTGCATGGCCCTGTTCCTGGGATTCGAGAAAGCCACGAGGATCTCGGTGATTACCGGCCGTGTGTTTGCCTTAGCCGTCTGTGGAGTGGCCTTCTATCTGAGCATGCCGTTCCTCCTCCTCGTTTCCGTGTTCCTCTTCTATGCTGCCGGACAGGAGGAACGAGCCGAATCCGATCTCCCCCCCCATGAAAACTCCCCAGAGATGGGTGCGCCAACAGGAACTGCTTAGCAACCTCGCCCGGCTCTAAACCCGCTCGAGAACGCGTTAACCCATTTCATTACAAGGGAATATGCCCGTCCAGCCCGGTCGCGGGCGAGGTGATCCACCGACGGCCAGACATTCAATCCGGGCGAGGCCCGACATAACCTGTTTCCCCAAAGCTGGTTGTGTCGGCAAGCGCCGGCCAGGGCAGGATCACATATCCGAAAAGTTAAGCGAAACCCCGCGCCACGAACACGGTTCTGTTCCCGGCAACGAGGTCTGGTGGGGGGGGGGGGTTTTTTAAATGAGGCAAAAGGC
>CAZAKZ010000012.1:2573-72156 GCA_964485695.1 uncultured Planctomycetota bacterium
CCACCCTCCCCCCCCCCCCCCCCCCCCCCACCCCCCCCCCTCCCCCGCCCCCCCGGCCGGCGGGGGGGGGGGGTATATAAATTCTGCCAAAAGAGCGTTTGCGTCCGGTGCTCTACGGGTGTAAATTATTAGGTTGGGTGTGTTGCCTTCTTATTGTTATTGAAGGCACCACCAAGAGTTAAAGATACCTTTGGGAAAAGACGTTCGGGGTGCCTGTTCTCTGAAACCAGGTCCCGGGTGGAAAATGCATCAGTCCATGCGGAAAAACGGCTCCAAACAGATCTGGGTCCATCGAGCCTGGATTGCCGCCCTGCTCGTTGGTTCACTGGCTCTCGGTTCCGGTCTGCTGATTGAATCCACGGAGCGATTCCAGCCCACTCTCCTGGCCAACCCGGAACTACCACCCCTGGACGATCATGACGGAGACGGCATCCCCAACATCGCCGACAACGAATACCAGCGAGGGGATCCCTCGGAAGCCGATGTTGATCGAGACGGCTACCAGGACGGATTCGAACTTGCCACGGGGAGCGATCCCTTTAACCGTTACTGCACCCCGGCGCGCGGAAGCGGCACTCGAATCCTTGTCGCCCCTGATGGAAACGATGTCTACGTCGTATTCCTCATGGCCTCCGACAGCTACTTCACGTATGCCGAGGATGAAAAGATCCTGTTCGTTCCCCACAACAAAAAGGGGCCGCTTGCCTTCGTCAGCATTGACGTCACCGCAGCGTTGCTGAAACGAATCAATAAACTCGAGAGCCGGGACCATAAGGTGAGGTCCTGGACCCTCAAGTTCGCCCGCAAGGAAATCGGGCTCTGGTCCCTTGGCTTCGGCATGACGGATTTTGAGCGGACATATTGCGACGGCGTGTTGGTTCACCACCGGTCGAACAACCTCATCTACACCGTTCGTTTCAGCGACGAGGAGAGGCAGGTGACCAACCTCGAGCCGACCGAAGCGGAGGGAGAAGCGGGATCTGGCAATCCCGGAATCGGTTTTAAGGAATGCGAACAAACCTCGTTCGTGCCTCGAGCCAACAGCGCGCTGCAAATCATCACCAGCGAAGTCTGCGAAACGCGCGAGAATTATATTTGCCCGCCGGACTGCGGCGCACTTACCGGACAGGTTGTCATCAACCTGGGGCAGGCTTGGCTATACTAAGGAGCTATACTAAGGGCTCCCGCACCACGCCTTCAAGAAATTGGATCAAGCGCTTCGTCCTCTGTCTCCATGTATATCCCTCGGCTCGCTTCCGAGCCGCCGTGGCGAGTCGCACGGAAAGCCCTTCATCGTCTAGCAACTTGCGTATCGCCCGTGCAAGGCTTTCGGCATCATCGGGCTTGAAGAGCAATCCCTCCTTTTCGTGATCCATCAGTTCTCGGATGGTAGGCAGGTCGGCGGCCACGATGGGTTTACCCGCCCCCATGGCCTCGAGCACTTTCATGGGGCAGGTGAATCTCTTCCCTTCTCGGGACAGCCCGCTGGTTGATACCACAACGATGCGTGTCCTCGCCAGAAGACCGGGAATCTCGCGATGCGGGCGGTAGCCGAGGAAATCCAGGCGATCCCGGACTCCTTGTCTTCGCGCACGCTCCAGAAAATCCTCAACAACCTGCGGCTCTCCGAAGCCTGCAACCCGCAGCCGGACGCCTTCGAGCAAGCCCAGTGCATCGATCAGGGTGTCTACGCCCTTCCAGCCGTCCAGGCTTCCCGTATAGAGGAGGTCGACATCGGGAGTCTCGTCGGCAACCTGGAACCGAGCGAGATCAACTCCATTCGGCAACGCAATTCGATGAGCAGGGGCACCGAACGTATCCTCGACGGCGGCAAGGGTCCCTCTGCTGTTGGCAACCAGGCCGTCCATGCGCGGATAGCAGTACGCCTCCACTTTTCCGGCCTTTTCAGCCCTTCTGGACAGCTGGTCGTGCCGCTTCGGAATCCGCGCCCATCGTTCAGCTTCTTCGCGCAGGACCGTTGACGTCAGGTTGTGGAGTTCGAAGACGAAACGGAATCCAAGAATCCTCCTGAGTCGAAACAGACTTCGTGCGATCCGCAAACCCGGGTAGTCCATCGTGTATACCACCCGCTTCTCGCGGCCACGAGGGAGCAATGCCGCCAGGGTAAGGGCCTTGAGCCCTGCCCCTTTCCCGAAAAGTCGGCCGGTCTTCGTGTTGAGGCCGGAGAGAATCCTCAGACCGGGCCCGGGGATCACGTCGTAAGGAGCAAGGGCTTCGACAGGATCCTTCGGGCAGGCTCGAAGTAGCATCGTCACGGGAATCCCGGCCCTCGCAAGAGAAGCGCAAGAAAGCACTGCGTGCACTCCTCGCGCCTTTCGGTCCGGAAGCTTGAATCCTCCGAAGTAGACGATCTCAAAACCTGGGGACGTCATTTGATTGTTTTCGGATCCTCGGGACGGCGACCTCTCGTCTCTCCCTGCGGGGATACCACCGCAGCGTGGCATGCCGACTGTAGATGATCCCCGTTCATCTTTCAACAGATCGAGGTCAATATGGTATTATAGATTGGCGTTCTATTCAGGACGATACGACTCACAGCTATTCGCCTGTGGACAATCTGGCGCGAAGCCGGAATCCTGGCTGTTCTCAAGCTCCTTGACGCGTTTTCCAGGCTCGTCTTCGTCTCGGCGCCGTGCCCGTTCTGCCGGAAGATCACGTTTTAAATAGGAGGTCATGATTCGTAGCAGTCGGATCGGAGCCTCCTATTTGGCAGCCCGTGGTTACAGCCTGCGGATGAACTGGCGCGAGGCCAGAATCGAGGATTTTTCGCCCAGGTTCGCCCTCGGCGGATGAGTCGATACAATGGAAAGTATCGATGATTCCGACATGGGCGGACCTGGGCGAAAAAGACCGATTCGGGTCCGCGGGAATTTATCCACAGGCTGTTAACTGCTGATTCGTGCCGTCCCGGATTGTGCCGAACTCAATGAGTCAGAATGTACTTCCTGAGGTATACCCATGCCTGCCAACCTGACACCAATGTACCGTGAAGCAGAAAAGCGGTTCAAAGAAGCTGCCACGCATGAAGAAAAAATAGAAGCTCTCGAAGATATGATCCGGCTCTTGCCCAAGCACAAGGGGACGGACCACCTCTTTGCTGACCTCAAGCGCCGCCTTTCAAAACTCAAATCCGGAACGGGTCAGAAGAAGGGCGGCAAGACTCGGAGGAAGAGCCCCTATCACATTCCGACTTCGGGAGCAGGCCAGGTGGTTCTCATCGGCCTTCCCAATGCCGGAAAATCCGCAATCCAAAAGGTATTGACCAACAAGGACGTCGAAGTCGCCCCTTATCCCTACACCACCCGCGTTCCCTCCCCGGCCATGATGCTTTTCGAAAACGCCCAGGTGCAGCTCATCGATACTCCGCCTCTCGCGCTCGATGCCATCGAACCCGAGCTTGTCGTTCTTCTCAAGAACGTAGATATTTGCATCCTCGTTGTGGATCTGAGCGACGACGATGTTCTCGAAGCGACAGAAACCATTCTGAACCTGCTCGAAGACCGGCGACTCCAGCCGGTCCCATGTGAATGTCAGGACCTGGAGGAGGAGACCGGGCGGTTCCGCGTGAAGACGCTTCTGGCCGGAACTCGTTTCGATCTCGATGCCGGCAAGTATAATCTGAATCTGTTGAGGGAACTCCTCGGTGGGCGCTTCGAGATTCTGGCCCTGAGTCCGGAAACCGGAGAGGGGGTCGAGGCCTTTCGAAAGGATCTCTGGGACGCTCTCGGAGTCATCCGAATCTACACCCAGGCGCCCGGGAAAAAAGCAAACAAGAACGAACCCATGTATCTGCGACGCGGCGGCACCGTTCTTGAATTCGCCGGCAAGGTCCACCGGGATTTCCTGGACAACCTGAAATCCGCCCGCGTCTGGGGCTCAGCTCTCTACGACGGACAGCACGTCAAAATCAACCATGTGCTGGAAGATGGGGATGTGATAGAGCTAGGTACGTAAGTGGCTGTGCGAAAATGGGATGGGGTTATTTCTTTCCCTTGTGAAACGCCGAGATCAGCTTTCTCACCCTGGCCCGCCATTCCTTCATCTGCGCTGACAGCGCCCTCTGCTCTTTCTTCAGGTGCTGCAGTTCCTTCCGGGCGTGTGCGCCTCGTTTGCGTATGAGAATCGCTTCCTTTTCAACGATCGCATTGCGCGCGGCTTCTAGGGGCACGAGGGCGGGCAGAAGCCCCTTGTACCTGTTGATAAACCTGTCGAGCGGAAATGCTCCATATCCGGAAAGGACTTTTTTCATCACTTCGAGCAGAGCCTGCGGCCGTATCCTGTGCTCGGCCATGGATATGTCAGCGCGGCGCCGGCCCTTGCTGTCATACAGGACGAATCGGGGAACAGATCGTCCAAACGCCTCGCGTGCGGATTTGCTCTTCTTCACGTCAAGCTTCAGGCAGGTAAAGACCTTCGCGGTCAGAGCCAGGGAGAGGTTTCGGAACAGGGCCCTCTCGAATGAGGGCTGAGATGCCGCATCTTCTCCGGAGTAGATCATGAGCAGAGTCGGAATTTGTGTTTTTCCGTTCGGCGTCAGTTCTTTTACGGATGCGAGGAAGTCGTCTCCCGGGGGCTGTCCCGCGCTGTGAGTCATGTTGTAACGAGTGGGGATCCAGGCCGGGCAGAAATGGTCGGTCAGGAGCTGAATGTCTTCCTGGGAAATGCCCTGACCCTGGGCGCACACCGGGCCGAGGCCCTGTCCTGCGGTCAGTATCGCCCCCAACACGAAAATGTACGTGTATCTCACAGCCCCCACTCCTGATGTACGTTTATGGCGGCGCATGGCGGATTATAGCAGGACAAACCGGCGACAGGACAATTCTGTCCTGGAATTTCCCACCGTGTTCATCACCCCATTCGATCCCTGAAGGGTAACGCCTTTCAAGGAAACCGGTTACCCCTCGTCTTCGAGCCGAGGGCCTCGATCCTGCCCGGCCTCCTCCGGTTCGTCCTTTCCCTCCCCCTGAGTTGCTTCCGGGCTGATATTGTTGTTGCTGTTTTCCAGATCCTCCTCGGTGATTTTCGCAAGGCCCACGACCCGATCATTCGCTTTCAGGTCGATGATGCGCACTCCCTGCGTGTCCCGTCCCGTGGAACTGATACCGCTGACCGCCGTGCGGATGGTGATTCCGCCTGCGGTGATGGCGATGACCTCGTCTTCGGGAAGAACATCCTGGATGGTGACCACGTTGCCGCTGCGCTCCGTCCTGATGTTGCGGATTCCCTTGCCGCCCCTGAAAGTGCGCCGGTAACGATCAAACGGCGTGCGCTTGCCTCGTCCCCCTTCACATAGGGTCAGGATCTGGGCATTTTTCTCCCTGGGGACAGGAATCATGCCCACGACGCGATCTCCCACCTTCATGCGAATCCCGGTGACGCCGCGTGCAACGCGCCCCACATTGCGAACGTCCTTCTCGTGAAAGCGGATTGCCTGGCCCATGGTGGAGCCGAGAATCACTTCCATATCACCGTCCGTCTGGAGAACACCTATGAGGCGATCCCCTTCTCTGATCTTGATGGCGATGAGGCCGCTTGGGCGGGGCCTCCCGTAAGCCCTGAGCTCGGTCTTCTTGACAATGCCTTCTTCCGTCGCCATGAGCAGGAAACCTCGGTCGAAGTCCCTGACTGGGATCATGGAAGTTATGGTCTCTTCCGACGGAATACCGAGCAAGTTGACGATTGCGCGTCCCTGGGCGGTTCGTCCGAGCATCGGCACCGAATAAACCTTCAGCCAGTAGACCTTTCCTGCGCTCGAAAAGCAGAGAATATAGTCATGGGTCGACGCAGTGAAGAGGCGTTCAACGAAGTCCCCCTCCCTCATGGTGCTGCCTTTAAGTCCGACGCCACCACGCCTCTGACTTCTGTAGGCATCCAGCGGCATGCGTTTGATGTACCCCGCGTGGCTGACGGTCACCACCACCGTCTCTTCCTGAATGAGGTCTTCGAATTCTATATCCTGGGCAGCTCCCTCGATGGTCGTACGCCGATCGTCGCCGTATTTTTCCTTCAGTTCCCGTAGCTCCTCGCGGATCATCTCGAACACGCGAGCCTCGCTGGCAAGAATGGACTTGAGCTCCTTGATCTCCTCCTGGATCTTGGCGTATTCCTCCTCGAGCCTGGTGATCTCCAGTCCGGTCAAGCGCTGGAGACGCATGTCGAGAATGGCCCTGGCCTGCACCTCCGTGAGGTCGAATCGGTCCATCAGCCGGCTTCGGGCTCGATCCGGATCAGCGGAGGTCTTGATGAGTTCAACCACCTCGTCGATGTTTCGAACCGCCACCCTGAGTCCTTCCAGGAGGTGGGCTCGCGCCTCGGCCTTCCTGAGAAGATGTCGGGTGCGGCGAAGAATCACCTCTATTCTATGCGTTATGTGTGCCTGAAGCATCTCCTTCAGCGTCAGGGTTCTCGGCCCACCGCCGTCGATGGCCAGCATGATAATGCTGAACGTGTCCTGCAGGCTGGTGTGCTTGTAGAGCTGGTTGATGATGACCTGGTCGTCCTCGCCCCTCTTCAGGTCGAGAACGATGCGCATGCCGTCCTTGTCACTCTCATCCCGGATGTCGGAAATTCCGGTGACGCGCCTGTCCTTCACCTCGTTGGCGATTTTCTCGAGCAGCGTCGACTTGTTGAGCTGATAGGGTATCTCGGTGATGATGATGGACTCGCGGCCACTCTTGTGGGCTTCCACGTGATAGCGGCAACGCACAGTGACCTGGCTGCGGCCGGTCAAGTACGCCCGCTTGATCCCGTTTCGGCCGCAAATGATCCCGCCCGTGGGGAAATCGGGGCCGGGGACGATCTCGAGAAGCTCCTGGTGGGATATGTCCGGATCTTCCGTCATGCGAATCAGGGCATCACACACCTCTCCGAGATTGTGGGGCGGGATGGAGGTGGCCATGCCCACGGCGATGCCGGTGGTTCCGTTTACGAGCAGGTTGGGTAAGCGGCTGGGGAGGACGACTGGTTCGTCCATGGTGTCGTCGAAGTTACGGGTAAAATCGACGGTATCCAGCTTGAGGTCTGCCATCATCTCGGTGGCCGGCGTCGCCATCTTCGCTTCGGTATAACGCATGGCCGCGGCCGGATCCCCGTCCACGGAACCGAAGTTCCCCTGTCCGTCCACGAGGGCATACCTGATGTTGAAGGGCTGCGCCAGGCGGACCAAGGTCGGATAGATAGCGGAATCTCCGTGGGGATGATACTTCTTCATCGTCTCACCCACGATGGAGGCGCACTTGGTATATCGACCCCGGGGTCCGAGGTTGAGGTCGTTCATGGCAACGAGAATGCGTCTTTGCGAGGGCTTCAGGCCGTCACGCACGTCCGGAAGAGCGCGTGACATGATCACGCTCATTGCATAGGTCAGGTAAGAGGACTTCATCTCCTCCTCGATGAGGAGGTCCTTCGCCTGGCTGGGGGGCTGGTGTTCTTCGGGCATTCCGGCTTCCTGGTCAGCTACAAAGATTCTCTCCGGCAGGACAGATTCCGGGGGGGGAAGGCGTCCTGGGGGAACATGCGTTTCGGTGTGGAAAATTTAGCGCAACTCAGCCGCAATGTCAAGGCCCCGGGGTTGCTGTAAGGCTCTTGGCGGCCGCGGGTTACGGCCTCTCTTCGGCTGCCTGACAGGAGCGCAGCTCCAGACGGAACTCGTTCACCCTCGCATCCATCTCCTCGTCCCAGGTCCGGCGGTATTCGAGAACCCGCTTCAGCAGGTTTTTGGCCCCTTTCGGGTCTCCGTTTTCGAGCATGGACTCCCCCCTTCGGATCACCCGCTCGAAAACCTCGTGAGCGTTTTCCGTATTTCCGAATCGGATGAGAATATCCACCAGAAGAAGGATGTCCATCGTCTCGGGATCGACCTCGCCCGCCGAGAGATGATTCAGGACGGACTCCGCGAAAAAGCGTTCAACGGCCGGGTCCTCCCTGCTGCGGCGAACGGCCGCTTTGGCCCTGGCACAATCCCCGTTCTCCATGGCCTCGACCGCCTCGAGGAACATCTTCCCGGCCTCGAGCCGGGGCGTCACATCCCGCATGACCAGCGCTGCGGACGCGACGAGGATGACCATCAATCCCAGCTTGACCCGCCTGGCCGATCGCCTGAATCGATCCGCCTCTTCCGGATCGGAAAAAGCACTCTCCAGGAAAGTCACCCGCTCGGCGATGCTGTGGTGCCGCCAGGAGGGCAGCTTCCGCAGGATTCCGCTCTTTCGTGCGACCTCCTCGAGGGCGTGGATGAAACGATGGGGATCGCCAAGGGCCAGGGCTGCGAACAAGTCAGCCTCGCGCTCGAACTTCCGGCTCACGAAACCGAAGAGCACCCGCCAGTAGGTCGCTACCACAAGAATGAACAACCCGATGATGACCAGGGGATCGTTCTTCAGGTCTTCGGGCAAGACGAGCCCGATAGCCTCAATAGCGAGCTGGTACAAAAAGAAGAGGGAGAGTGCAAAAACGAAGTAGAGGTGTATATGGAGGCTCTTGGCGTGGCCGATCTCGTGGGCAAAGACCGCCTCGGTCTCCTCCTCGGAAAAGCCCCCGAGCATCCCCTCGGTGAAAAGGACGTATCGAAACCGAGCAAGTCCGCCTACGATAGCGGCATTGATGATATTCAATCCGGTCTGCCAGGAGAGCAGCTCTCGATACTCGAATCCGAGGCGGTGGGCGAAATTCTCGAGGCGTTTCCGCAGGGATTCATTCGGCAAGGGCCTTGTCTTGAATATGACCTTCATCACGGGCCCGCTAAACATGTAAATCACCGTGACAAAGGCGGCGAGCATCCCGACATACAGAAAGGGAAACGCAGCGATATACAGTCTGGCCACCGGAGAAGCTTCGACAACGTCTGCAATGGCCAGGAGGCCGAAGACGGGCAAGAGAGGGAGTGTGGTCTGCCGGACATGAAAACCGAGATAGGGGCGAAGGCGCATGTCCTTTCCGGTCAGGATTCGTTCCATGTAAAACTGCATGATCCAGGCAAGAACGAGGGCGACCAGAAACGGCACGAGCGCCGCGATCTTGTCGAGCAGAATGGTAACATCGAGCCGCCCGCCAGCAACGAGGGCTGGCCACCCAAGGACCCAGCATATCGGGAAATAGACCAGGATCGGAGACCAGCGGAACCACCCCAGGTGGCGGTAGAGCCCGAGCACCGCCCTTTCTCTGGCTTCCGGATCTTCCCGCGTCCTATCGAAGCGGTCCTCGATACGCCACCGAAGCCACGCGCCGACGAGTATGATCAGCAAGAGACCCAGCAAAGTGCCGAGGGGCGTCCACAGCGGGTGGAAGCAGAGGGGGGCATATTCGAGAAACATGATCCCGATGACCAAGGCGCACAAGATCTGAATGACTGGGAACATTCTTTTCTCACCCCTCGGATGAGGCTGCGGTCAATACCGCCACCGCCGGTGGCCCCACATGTACTGCTCGGGATGCCTGCGCACGATCTTTTCGATCTCCCTGGTCAGGGATTGCGTGATCCGGAATACATCATCGTCTTTCTTTCCCGTACGGCTGAACTCGATGGGGCCGACGGCATGGACTTCGTATTCCAGGGGGCCGGTGCGAAGGGCATATGCCAGAAACAGCGGTGCACTTGCGACGAGATGAAGCAAGGCAACAGAAGCGTGGGTGGAGACCTCACGCCCGAAGAACTCCACTCGAATCCCCTTGGATCCGGCGTGCTGATCCATCATGATTGCAAGCATTTCGCCCTGGTGCAGGGAACGCAGGAACCGACGCGCATCAAAATCGTGCTTGGTTGTCAACCGCATGTTGAAGCCCGACTTCTCCTCCCGCACCATGCGATCCAGATACGGATTTCTCATGGGATGCATGATGGCGAGAAGCGGTTTGATCCGAGACACCGCCCGGGCCGCCACCTCCCAGTTTCCAATATGGGCACTGGCCACGATGATGCCCTGCCCCGGCTCCCGTAACACCGCCTCTACCTCGGGCTCTATAACCAGGTGAACGTGTTTCTGCCAGTTCTCCGCGGTCAGACGGCGCCGCGCCATCACGGTCTCGGCCACCATGACAGTGAAGCTCCTGAACGCCGCCCGTGCCATGCGCCACGCCTCCGACGGCGTCGCGCAGACATTCGCTTTCAAGATGTTGTCCACGGCAATCCGCCGGCGCCGGAACATGAGGAGAAATGAAACCTGGGTGATGCCCTCGCAGAACCAGAGCACCATCCCGAGCGGTAACACCCTTGTAGGCATCAAAAGACCCTGGATCAGGATGTATTCCAGAAGGTGCCGGGCCCGAAGAAAGCGGCTCTCCCGCTCAGCCCCCATGGCTCTCGACCCTCTTCAGGATCACGACACAGTTGTTCCCCCCGAAGGCGAATGAATTCTTCATGGCGATTCTCACGTCGGCCTCGGCCGGCGCCTCGCGCACGAAGTTCAGATTGCATTCGGGATCAGGATCTTCGAGGTTCTTGTTGAAGGGGATCCTGCCCTTCCGCAGGGTCTGGATCGTGGCCACGAGTTCGACGCCGGCGGTCGCGCCCATGAGGTGGCCGAGCTGTCCCTTGTTGCTCGTCACCGGGATGCGATCCGCTGCTTCACCGAGAGCGAGGTGGAGCGCCCGGCATTCCGAGATGTCGGCGGGTTGCGTCGCGGTGCCGTGGGCATTGATGTGGTCCAGGTCACCGGGGCCGATGCCGGCCGATGCCAAGGCCGCCTTCACGGCCCGCGCCTGCCCCTCGGCGTCGGGAACGGCGATATGGACGGCATCCGAAGAATTGCCGAAACCGATGACCTCGGCCAGGATGGTGGCGCCCCGCCGCCTGGCCGCCTCCCACGACTCCAGGATGAGGGCGGCTGCTCCTTCCCCCATAACCAGGCCCTTCCTGCCGGTGTCAAACGGCCGGGAAGCCCGCCCCGGGTCTGGTATATCGGAAAGAATCTTGAGGCGATTCCAGGCAGCAAAGGTGGCCAGTTCGAGGCCGGAATCCGCACATGCCGCGATGGCGGCCTCTGCCAGGCCGAACCGCACGCGGTGATACGCCTCTCCGAAAGCGACCGCAGCAGAAGCACACGCGGAACTCACCACGTGATTTGCGCCGACGACGTTGAAGTGCATGGAAGCGAGGCTGCTGATGCGGTTGAACATGATGCGCACGACCGAAGTGGGTCTCAGCCCCTTGAAGCCGCGATTGTCAAAGGCCCGGATCGCTTGGTGATGGAAGGGCAAGTTGCCGTGCCCCGCACCCAGGACGAGGTCCAGAGGCAGGGGCTTCTCCCCCGAGACGGGGTATCCCGCATCCTCCAGGGCTCTGCCCACAACGTAGAGGCCGAGCTGGATCCAGCGGTCGGGATCCTTGATGCCGTACCGGCCGCATCCTTCCTCAAGGGCTTCATCTTGTACCGCACTGGCGGTGCGGGCCGGAAGGGGGGTCGCCTCCAGGTCGAAGCTCTTCACCACGTCGATGCCGCATTGTCCCCCCAGGAGGCCTTGCCAGAAGGCGTCTACTTCCAGGCCCAGGGCACAGGCAACGCTCATGCCCGTGACGGCCACACGGTGGGGTTTTATTGCATCAAGATGCGTACGTTCCATGGCGAAATCCGATCGAACCGGCAGGCCAATTCAATTTTTTCGACGAGGCACCAGGATGACTAGTCCGTCGAGGGGCACCGCTCCCGGACCGATCAGGCACCCTTCATTATCGGAAACCTTCTGAGATACCGTACGCATCGAGGGACGGAAGTGCGTGGGGCATCGAACTGCACCCTCCTTGGCACCGTTGACATCCAGGGTTACATCCTGGGTTACATCCCGGGTTACATCTTGGGTTCCCGGGTGCCCCATACCTTGAAATGACAAGACTGGCAAGTCCGATAGGCGAGGGGATGCTTCTTCCGGTCCGAGCTCGACCTGTCCGCAATCAGATAGACGTAACCGCACTCTCTGCAGCGAAACTCCGTACGGTTCGGAATACCTGTTCGTGGATATCGATGAGTCATGGGCCCCATGGTCTGACTTAATTCTCGCGCAAAGTGGTTCGGGGCGGAATCGTAACGCTCTCCGCAGGGAATTGCCAGCCCCGTGACGATTTTTGCCGGGGAAAAATGCGGCCGGGCATTGCCCTTCACCGGCGCCTCGAGGGCCTCCGGTACGGATGTATGGCCCTACGGCTCCAGATACTCCCGATCATCCCGATCTCACGGCCTTGAATCGTGCTGTCCCGCCGGAGGCCTCGCCCCCGGATCTTGATCCGCTCGTTCGACGAGAACCCCGCCTCCCTCCAGCTCCCTGACCAGGATTCGACCCGGCAGGAAAGCCTCAACGGCCGCGGCCGTGGCCTTCAAGCTGTTCGTCGACTTGGGGGCGATGTATTTTCCTCCCTTGGCCGCCAGGGCCAGGGGGATCATGAGCTGGTCGGCTGAATACATATCCACGTTGCCGGGCGTGTCGAGGAACTCAAGGAAGTCCCCACAAACGACCTCGGCCACCTCTTCGGCCGACTGCCCCTTCTTTCCCAGGATCGAATAGACGATGCGTGAGCCGCAGGAGAAGTGCCCGATCAGCTGGACCACCGTGCCTGGTGCCTCGCTGATGAGGGTCTCCGTCCCTCCGACTGCAGCAATATAGGCGTCCTTGAGGACCTGGATGGTGCGATTCAGCTGCCGCTCGCCCACGTGAAAGGGCAGATTTCCGGTGATGGATCGGATCGTGACGCCCTCGAGCTCTCCCCGCTTCCCGGGCTCGAACGGGCCGCTCGGGCCGTCTCCCCGGATTCGGGCCCGGACGGCTCCGCTTCCCCGGGGGAAGAATCCGGGCCTTGTCATCTCCAGATCCACACGGATGCCGAATCCATGAAGTGCCGGAACCCAGGCGTCCTCCAGGTATGAAAATGGAGGAGAAAAAGGAACATGGGTCCCGCCGCGGAGGGTCAATTCGGAACGGCCCCCGGCCAGGGCCAGAGGTAGACAGAGTGTCTGGAGAAGAAGCGTCGTGGACCCCACGGCGCCGAGGTCGAAGGTGTAGTTGCCGGGCGACGTCTTTCCCGGCGTAAAACAGAGGCGCGAGGAATGGAGGTCGTCCCCCTCCACTCCAGCGCTGCATACGGCCGCAGCCGCATTCACCACGATCAGGTTCTGCGAGTGAGTCCCGGGGTGGTTGTGTTCCGGAAAGAGGTTCTCGAGGACGAATCCCCGCCCCGTGATGAGCGAGAGGGTCAGGGCGGAGCGTATGGTCTGTCCACTCCCCTCCACGCTCTCCAGTGTGACCGGCGTTTCAGCCATTCCACTCTCCAGAAAACACCTCCTCGGCCGGTCCTTCCAGGATGACCGGGCGGCCTTCGCCCTCCCACTCAACGACCAGGTCTCCTCCCTTCACGTGTACGGTAGCAGGACTTTCCACCCGGCCGGTGAGGCCGCCCGCCACCACCGAGGCGCAAGCCCCGGTGCCACAGGCAAACGTCTCTCCGCTGCCGCGCTCCCAGGTGCGCAGGTTCAATTCGTTCTTTCCGACGCACTGGACGAACTCGACATTGATGCGATTGGGAAACCAGGGGTGCCTTTCAATCAGCGGGCCATATCGACGGACGGGAAAAGAACCGACGGCCTCGTCCAAGAACAGGACTACATGGGGATTCCCGATCGAAACACACACGGCCTCGAACCGCCTGTCCTCAGCCTGAATCGGAAGGCGGAGGGGATCAGAGGACACGTCGTCGCGAAGATCAGATACCGGATCGAGTCGAGGAATGCCCATGTTTACACCGATGGTCTCCGCTCTAGCGGAGGTGCGCCGAAGGGATACCTGGAGAATCCCGGCACCCGTTCGGGCCGCTGCTCGGTCCCCGGAAATCCGGCCGCGATCACGAAGGTACTTGAAGGCGCACCGCATGCCGTTTCCACACATCTCGGCCTCGAATCCGTCGGCATTGAATATTCGCATCCGGAAATCGGCAGACGCATCGGCTTCGACCACGATGAGCCCGTCCCCGCCCACGCCGAACCGGCGATGGCTGATGCGACGAGCCACGGCCTGCGGGTCGTCCGGAACGTCATCTCGAAAGCCGTCAATCAAGATATAGTCGTTTCCCAGGCCGTGCATCTTCGTGAAACGCATATCCGCCTCCTACCTGAATGGTAGCGCATTCTCCGGGACAAAGCGGAGATCGGGACCTGAATTCTCGTCGCCGTAGCCCCATGAACGGGATTTCAAGATTCATATCAGCTTTTCGGTGGTCTTGAAATGGACCTTGGCCGCCCGCGTCAGGCCGTCTCTCCCATGAATCTCGAGTATGGATCTCCCCGCTTCGATGATGGCCGGCCTGGAGCCCCCCTTGGGCAGGTCCACACACATCGTTTCGCTCAATCTGTCAAGGGAGCGGAGGAACGCCGCCCGGGCCACGATACTCGCAGCAGCAACGGTGATATTGCCCTCCGCCCTGGTCCTCTGGATCACGTCGGCCTCCACCTTGCGCGACGCCAGGGCGTCCAGGATGAGGGATTCCCTCGCGAAGCGGTCCACGAGGACCCTGTTCAGCGCCGGAATCCTTCGCCGCAGGTCTGCAATCACATCCGCGTGGGCTTCGGCGAGGATTTCGTTCAGGTTACCCTTTGTCTCGTGAAGCCGGTTGTATTCCTCCGGCTCCAGAATCACAAGGGCGTGGGGGAAGCACTCGCGAATCGCCAAGTCCACCCGCAGGACGGACTGATCCGACATGTTCTTGCAGTCGCGAACGCCGATGTGGCGGAGAGGCTCCTCACGCCCGGCCTCGAGGGCCACACCCGCCACCGCCAGAGGGCCGAAATAGTCGCCCTTTCCGGCCTCGTCCGTCCCGATGAGAGGCCCCTCGGGGAGGCCGGAGCCCGGTGCTTCCTTGCCTGACGGCAGGCCGAGATCTCCCAGATATCGGTCCTGAAACCCGGTAATCCCTGCGCCCTGGATCACCACCTTGCCGGATCGGTAGGCGCTGACCACAACCTGCGGCCCCCTGGCGCGGAAGTGTGCGTGCTGCAGGGGCTCGAACTCGAAGTTCGCCTCCTGAAGCCGGCGCTTGAGCTCTTCGACCTGAAGGGGCTCCAGGGCGGTCGTTTCAACAGCCATGTCTGTCTCTGGCCTTTTCTGTTCTCGCAGGTGGCGCTTGCCCCGCCATCCGCCTGCCGCCGAATTTCCAACCTGGACAAGTCATAAAAGGGGGGGGCAGGCCGACCAGAAGCGTGTTCGCTGTAACACGTTGAAGATCGAACCCGCCCTCCCGGATCACGGTTGTGCGGGATGCCCCGTGCACGTAGCTGCTCCTCCATGATTCACCCCGAGGCTCATCCCGGGACCGGCAACAGAGCTTCAACGTGCGACCAGAGAATGACGATACATTCCAGAGATCGCAAGGGTATTTCCAGGGTCCGTTTGCGGGTGAGGATCATGGCATGAGTGCGCGCGGCTCCTCCGAATCGACTTTTGACGTCTATCTGTATCAAATCACCGAAAGCAGCCGGGCTCGATCCACGCGGCCCGCCGTTGAGGGCACAAGGCGGCCCCATGCCTCGAGATCCTTGACTCGAAACCAGAGAGACCGGGCTGCACAACGCCTGAAGCGCCGCGCGTCCAATTTCCTGACCCAGGCCGGTGATCTTCGCAAGTTGACCGCCCATCTTAGCACGCCCGAAAATTTGATGTCCTCGACGGTTTTCACGTTTTTCGAGAACCTGATCCCCCGCCTGAACAGCATTTTCCACATCGCCGACCATTTTCAGAAAGGCTTCAAGAGCGGGCAGTTTCCCTCGGGTCCGGAAGGTCTCGAGTTCCTGCTCCGGGTGGTGAAGAACCTCAACCGACAGATCGAGGCTGCGCTGGCGGTTTCGGAACTGGACTCCGGCCGGTGCCGGCGGCGCCCCGCCTACTTCGACCTGTTCCGGCTCCTGGAACAGGCCTCCCGAAGCAGTCAAAATCACTACCTTGTGGGCGAGGTGGGTCTTACCACGAATCCGCCCGACGCATCGCTTCAGGTCCGAGGAAAAAGGCCCCTGTGGTATCTCGCGGTGGTGGACCTCCTCTGCCGCGCGGAGGAAGTCTCGCCCAGAAAGGGAGTCGCCGCCCGGCTCAAACAGGTCGATCCGTCCATGGTGACACTGACCCTGTTGCCCCGTGGGGCTCTCATGAGCGAGGAGGATACCCGGATACGAGAGCAGCGCCAGAAGATCCTCGGCCGCTCGAGCCCGAAGGAAGACCCGGCCTTTGAGATCACCCGGGCCATCATCCAGCACCTGGGCGGATCGCTCACCATCGGGAAAAGGTGCCGGCCCTATATCATACCCCTGTTCACCCTCGAGATCCCGGTGGCTCCGGATCAAGGCAGCGATGGTCTGATCGACTGAGCCGCTTTTGGCGGACGGCGATGGATTCCCGACTTCGGTCTTCAAAGGGATCGTCCACGCCGAGCAAATGCGCGGCTTCCTTGGATACGGCTTCCAGCGCCTCGGCCAGCCGGGTGTGGGTTTCGCCGTCCTCTTCCCTGATCGCGATCGGGGCCCCGAAGACAAATGCGGCCCGGCAAAAGGGCCGGGGTATTCTGAATCGGTCCCAGGATTTCAGACGCAAGTACCGGGAGATCTCGATTCCTACGGGCACCACCTTGAGCTTCGAGAGCCGGGCAAGGGTAATGAGGCCGGGAGCAAGGGAATAGACGGGCCCCCGAGGTCCGTCCGGTGTGAAGGCGAGGTCGTATCCCTCCTTGCCGCTCTTGGCCATGGCGTAGAGGGCCCGGGCGCCTCCCTTCTTTCGGCGACCGGATCGGTCGGCACTGCCGCGGATCGGTACGAAACCGAACCGGCTCAAGAGTATTGCAATCAGCTCTCCGTCTCCGTGACGACTCACCAGAACGTGTATTTTCTTGTGACGGAAAAACCACACCGGCAACAGCAACCGGTTGTGCCAGAGCACGAAGATGACCCCGCGCCCCTCGGCATGCTCCGCCTCCACCCCCTCCCACCCTACGATGAGCGGCCTGGAGGTGCGGGCCACCAGCCACAGGAGAGGCGCGCCCAGAAACCTGACCAACCACGTTGCCAGGCGGCCTGCCCCTGGACCATTCCGGTGAATCTCGACCCCTTCAGTGCTCATGGTGAATGGTATTCCCCGGTTCGATTCCTTGCGGCGGGCGCCTCTGGAGGAGACCGGAGGCTGTCCCCGCGGGCCGCTTCCATCCCCTCGTCTTCCTCCATCTTGCTCAGCAGGACTCGTGCCGCCCGGCGCCGGCACAAAAAGGCCAGGATCACCAGAAACGCGCACGCCACCAAGGGGCCGACGGTATGAATCACGTTCAACAGACCGAGGGATCGTCCCTTCTCGAATTCGATCCACTCCTTTTCCAGGTCGACCTGGGCCTTTCCCGTCAGAGACAGGATGGCCTGGTCTACTGGTACCCCCTCGGCCGTGATGTCGACGAGGTCAAGCAGAAAGCGGCTCCCGCGGATGCGTGCCAGGTAACTGACAAAGGAAAAGGACTGCAGGTAGGCGAAAGTCGCTGTATTCCTGTCCTCGGGAAAACGTTCCGAGATGTCACTCCAGGTGAGGAGGTCGTCGAAGTTGAGGCGGGCCATGAGATCCGCCCTTACGCCGAGGTAGGCGGTTCCCGCAACCCATTGACAGATCCCCTCCTCCAGCCAGAGAGGAATCCGCTTCTTCGGCCCGAGGTGCTCCCCGATGGCCTGATGCGTCAGCTCGTGGCGAAGGATCACCGCGGCCGGCATGGCCGTGGGCGGTCGCATGGAATCGGCATTGAGGCCGATCCGCCGCTTCGGTTTGATGGAGACGCCCGCGGTCCACGGCCGGAGCCGCACCTTCAGCCTTTGGGAGAGGTCCTTCGCGTCATGGCCAACTGTGACATTGACCTCCGGGGGCGGCGCCAGGCTGAGCTGGTCCTTGACGTCCTGGACCCGCTTGTGAAAATCCCGCGCGAGGTTCCGGGCGAATCGGGCGTAGCGCTGCCTTGCCTCCACCACCACGCCGGCCCCCGAGAACCGTTGCCACTCCTGTGTGCCGACCGGTGTGGCCAGGATCAATCCCGCCCAGAGGAACAGGTGCACGAAGCGTTTCATGACGGTTTCCGCCGCCTCCAGGGCGCGCCGTACCAGAAACAAAGTACGGCCAGCAGGAACACGGGAGCCATCAGAAGGGCGTGAAAGAGAGCATACCCGAAGATGAACAGGGCGCACAAGCCACTCAGGACGAGGGCGAAACGGCGCAGGATGAAGTCCCGGCTGAACCACTCGAGCGTGGCTCTGAACAAGCCTGACCGGCCGGTACGGCTTTCGATGACGGTGACACGGCGGCTCGAGTGCATAATGCCTTGCTATCGCTTTTCATGGATTCCGGCGCCGGCCAGATTAGCGAGCAGCTCAAAGGCGCCCGATACGGCCCCTTCGAGCTGGCGGCTGAGGGCAAGGGCCACGTATACGACCGTTCCCTTCCCGTGGCCGACGACCAGAAGTCCGGTGTCAATGACTTTCTTCCCGCCACGGTCGATGGAAAGAAGGCGTGTGTATCCTGCGTCTGCCTCGTACGGGAAGCAAAGGCCCCGCTCCTGGATCCAGCCCCGGTAATCCTCGGGGCCGATACGGTTGGGTTTGGTGAAGATCGGATGGTCCGGCACCAGGATCTTCACCGCCGCGCTCTCGTCCTCGATCCGTCCCTTGCCCAGGTTGAGGGGGAGCGGGCCCATCCGGGGGTTGCCGCGATCCTCGTTCCAGGCGCCCGGCCGCTGACCGAGGAACACGATCCTCCCCCCTTCCTTGACGAATGCATCCAGCTGTTCGTGATACTTCTTGAGATCCGGCAGGGCCTCCAGCGCCCGCCATCCGATGAACAGCGTCCTGAGGTCATGGGGTGAATCCAGGAACGGAAGCACTTCTTCCAGGCCCGGATCCAGAATCCTGACTCGGATTCCGAGGGCCTTCAGCGCCACGATGAGGGAGCGATCGTGGCCGGCGATGACGCCCACTCGTGTATCCGGGATCACCTTGCAGTCGATGATGTCCACCGGAACCTTTGCCGTGAAAACGGGGCCTTGGAGTTTCTTCTCGAGCCGTTGCGCGTGAAGCGAAATGTGCCCTCCTCGAAGTGGCGTGTCACATCGGACCTTGAACCGATGGAAGGTTGTTTTTTCCACGTTCCAGTCCTCGATGATCAAGGACGACGGCTCGATCCGCAGGCCTTCCGTCCCTTCCGGCCACAGCTTGAATCGGAGAGGTTTTTCCCGAGGTCTGCTACCGAGGATGTGGAGCGGTCCCTGCGTACGGAATTCGACTACCACGGCAATGCCCTCCCCGGCGGCTTCCCGGCGCCTCACCAGGCGAGTCGGTCGCGGCTGGATCTGTACGGGAGACACGACGTCGGGCATGTCGATTCCAACGACGAACGCCATACTCTCGTCGTCAATCCGGCCGCGGACCGTGCAGTGCAATCCTGGATGGAACTCCTCCACGCGCCTGTAGTACGGCGCTTCGGGCACGGTGGGCAGGGCCTTCTCTTTCACCCTTGCCTTGAAGTATGCGTGCACCGGTTTGTCCCGGATCAGCGTGCGTTTCTTCTGATCCAAGTAGGTCTTGACGAAGCTGTCCGTCTCCTCGAGCTCCACGCTGAGGCCCTCGATCTTCAAGTCGCTGTCCACGGTCACCTTCACGACCACATCGAATTCTTCATCGCAGGCTCGGCACCTCTGGTCCGCCTCCGTGGAGACGGCAATTTTCAGGACCTGTCGCAGCGCCTGGTTGATCTCGGTGACCCGATTCCTGAAGAAGTGCTGATACCCGATTTCTTCGAACCACTCGCCCTTCTGAAGCTTCCGTTTGGCAAAGGGATCCAGGCTCAGCTGGCGGATGGACTTCTGGGCTTCCAGGAGCAGCGTCACCGTCCCGGAATCGTCGAGGTTCCGCTTCAACGCTTCTTCGCCTGCTTTGCATATTTTCAGGTCAACCTCGTGGGCCCGCCGGTAGTCCGCTTCCTTTTTCAGCTCGAGCTCCTCCGGGCCGTATGCAACGAGGTTTGAGAAGAAATCATCCAGGCTCTCGTTCTTCTCCCGGCCGGAAAGCGGCACCCGCCGATAATAGAGGGTCTTGGGCAGCTCACTGGCCTTGTGCAATCGGTGACCCTGGGACCGATGACAAGCCCGGGCCCGATCCCCGATCTCGGCATAGCTATCCCCCAGAAATGAATCGCGAGCACCCACGTCGATCCCCAAGGTGGCGCCTACTTTCTGGCACCGGATAAACAGGCGGCTGGCCCGCCACGGATAGAGAAGCTCCTGGAGATGGTCCTCGTACCGGGTTCGGTCGCTGGCCTCCAGGATGGCTTCCTTCAAGAGCTTGAAGGCCGCCTGATGGTGCCCGTGCGCCCTCGGGGTAACTTTGCTCCTGTAGACGACCACATGGGGGCGAAATCGCCGGATCACCCGGACCAGCCCCTCCTTGGTCTTTTCTGCACCCCATTTCTCCAGCGTCTCGGTCAAGCTCCGGGTGTACCCGAAGTCGGGTATGTGAAGGTAAAACGACCTGCATCCGAGAACACGTGCTGCGGCCTCGGCCTCCTTCATACGGACGACCCGGAGTTCATCCCAGAGCTCCGGCCCGGCGGCGTTCTGGCCGCCCTCTCCGCTGGTGACAAAACAGACGGCTGTCCGAACGCCACGGCCCTTCCGGTAGTAGGCAAGAACGGCTCCGTCCTCGTCGTCCGGATGGGCTGCGACACACAGCAGGCGAAACGAGGTCGTGAGGTCCAGTAAGGCCTGGCGTCTTTCAAGTGCGCTGATGCCCTGGCCGTCCGAAGCGGACGTCATCAACGACGCGACAAGAACAAAGAGGGCGGTGGGAAAATGCTTCATTTCGTCTTCCTAAATGGTCGGTCACGACCATTAGCAAATCGAGCCGGGTGCTGTGCGCCGACAGGGACGCCTGGATTTGCATATACGATACGTCTGATAGAAATGACCCCGGTCAAAACAGGAGGTCACGATCCAACTGTAACGAATCATGATCTCCGATTGTGCAGCCTCATCGGGAACTATACCCCGGCGGGGCGCGGGCTTCCACCATTCAGGGGCCGCTCGCGTTCACCGCTGCGGTGGAGGGGCCTCCGGGATGCGGACATTTCTCAAAATAAACTCCTCCTGCGAGCCCATGGCCCGGCTCTGCATGAGCCGCACCCACCCGAGGCCAGGAGAAAAACAGTATTTTTTCACGATCTCGGTGTCCACCCCGCCGGCATGCAAGGTCACCCGAGCCACCGGCCTCCAATCTCCCAGAATACGCTCATACCGAATTTCGGCCAGCCGTGCCCGGTAGTGCGGTTTATCGGGTTGGTAGGCCCACGTGTCTCCGACGCGCGCCCCGAACACAAGGATGTCCACTGGCTCTCCGTCCGCGGTCATTCGTAGAACGCCCTCGCGTTTTCCAAGAGCGAGGTTGCCTCTGGATCGAACGGCCGGTGTTTTGACGAGAACGGGATGCTGTCCCTTTTCGTCCGCGGCCTGCAGCAGAAAGCGAACGGTCTGGGGTCTGTCCGGAAAGCCAGGAAGGAAGTATTCAAACTCCCACCATGAACCGATTACAAGAGGAAAGAAATCCTCCGTTATCGTCTCGGGAAGCGGCGACTCGGGCGGTCCCGTTGCACACCCTGCGAGGAGAAGCAGAGCCGCAAGAAAGACGCCTGTCCAGTTGTATCCCTCCCTGGCCGACATCATCACTCCTCGTGTGTTATTCGCTTGCGGGGGACACCGGGCTACTCCTCCAGCTCCGCATCCCAGTACCGGTCTGAAATAAACTTTTCCCAGCTTTGCCGGCGGTATCCCAACGTCAACTCCAGATAGGGGGCCCAGTCCGGTTTCGTTGGCTGCTTGATCAGACGCATTCCCGCCTCTTTCAGGGTTCGGTTGCCTTTCTTGACGTTGCAATCCAGGCACGAGATCACGCAGTTGGTCCAGGAAAGCTTCCCGCCGCTGGACCTGGGAACGACATGGTCGATGCTCAGGTCTTCGGTCGGCCTTCTCTTGCCGCAGTACTGGCAGGTATATTTGTCTCGCTTGTATATGTTTCGCCGGGAGAAGGAGACGCGGCGGATCGGAACACCGTCGTACCCCTTGAGCACGATGACTTCCGGCACCGGGATCAGCAGCCTGACCGTCCGGATACATGGCGCGTTTCTGGCCCCGGCCAGATCCGCCCAGGAGTGGAAGTCGTGCATCTCGAAAGTATCGGGCGTTACTACCCTGGCGGCATCCTGGTACAGCAGCGAAAGGGCCCTGCGAACCGTGGTGACATGGACCGCGTGCCAGGAGC
The DNA here is from genome assembly GCA_964485695.1 of uncultured Planctomycetota bacterium. Lineage (GTDB taxonomy): Bacteria > Planctomycetota > JAFGQW01 > JAFGQW01 > JAFGQW01 > CAZAKZ01. The sequence goes on from CAZAKZ010000012.1 coordinate 24,881, forward strand.
GATTCAAAACGAGTGTTTTCTGGTTCAAGAGCGCGCTCATGCGACTTCCCCTACGAGTCTCCCCCCTCTTCTGCGTTCAATGTGCCTATCAGTTTATCTCTGGCCGCCCGCAACTCGATGAACTTTTCGTGTGCAAGAGACTGAAAGTCCTCATCCAGCCGGGCAAATCGGTCGGGGTGAAAGAGTTTCGAGCGATCCCTGAATGCCGCCAGGACCTCCTTCCGGGTCGCATACTCCCGGACGCCGAGTAGCCGGCGACAGCGGTCCAGCTCTCCCGGCCCCTCGACATCCGTGGCCGGAGGTCGCGAATCCGTGGTGTCCCGGAAACGGTGGAACTTCCGGTCTTTTCCGTCTCCCTCGTCTTCCACGTCGGGCCGACCGGCATCTCCCCGGTTCGTCCCGTCCCGAGCCGCCTCCGGCGCACGAAACCTCGTCGTCTCGGCCTGGCCCGACAGAATGGCCCCGAGAATCCCTGGGGGCTTCCGGGTAGAGATCACCTGCGCTCCGTCGGGATCGACCTCGAGGACGAGCGGGGTGCCACATTTGCCGCAAGAATGCTCGTAATACGGGCCCCCGCCCGGAAGCGCACGGCTGCGCAGGAAACCGTCCTGCCTGAATTCACTCAACAGGATCGAATTGCCGCACCTGGGACAGTTCGAAGCCGGGCCATTCGGATCAACCATGTCTCTTGAGCAATCGCGCGGTCGTGCTCTCGTCCTGGAGCACGGAATCAACGTCCGCCCCGGATTCTCGTAACCTTTTAAGTTGCGGGCGGTTACATTGTAGCCACCGGAGCGATGCCGTCAATTGAAAATCTCTCCCCCGGCCTCCAGTACCGCCCGCCTCCCCATCCAGCCGTACCGTCGTCCAGAAACGGACCTAATTCCGCGTTACCATTTTAACAGACTCGTGTTACGACTTCTCCTGAGGCGTTGAATTTCTCCCCGGTCATTTTTTCTTTCGCCTCTTGAAGGGGGGGGATATAATCTTCGCCACGTTTGTTCTGAATACTCCAGGCACTGGTTTCCCAAGGCACAGGGGGGGGCTGTCATGGCAAAGATCCTACTCGACAGAATCGGCACGGGGCGGCGCGTAATCCTTTGCGGTGCAATGGCTTGCGGGCTTTTGTTCGGCGGCTGTGCTGCGCTCGAGCATACGTTGGGCTGGGACGTCAATCCCCAGCACATCGAGCTCACCGAGCAGCAGCCGGGGGATATTCCGGTTCCCGATGGCTTCAGGATGGTCATCAAGGACAGGCAATCCTTCTCTTATGACCTGGATCCCGATGGATTCAGGGATGCCCATCTCATATACACCGGAAGCTCGCCGGCGCGGTTCGTGGCCCGGTTTTACGAAAAAACCATGGTCATGCCCACGTTTGGGTGGAAGAACCAAAGCCGCTACCAGAACGAAAGCGATCGTACCTTGAAATTCACCAAAGGTCGGTCGGTTTGCACAATTGTTATCACGGAAATCATAAATCCCGTTCCCAGGACCAAGATCGAGGTGGATATCGTTTCCACGCCCTGAAGACCTGTCAGCGGACACGAATCCGGACTATTCATGAAACATCCCGTGCAGACAGCACGATGTTTCAAAAGAGACCGGGCTGAATCGCAGCCCATTGACCAGACCGGGAGCCTTTTGCGGCGGCGTACGATTTCGTGCAGTTGTCCGCTGTTTCCTGGGTTACAACTCGTTCCAGACTCCGATCCTCCCGGGGTCTATTCCATCCGGAAGTAGTATCCATGGTTCTAAAAAACGCGCCTTTATCGCCCAAGCGGCCTGAAATTCCTGAAGAGGAAGAACGATCCCTTCTTGATAGGGTCCTCGAGTTCAAGACCCACATCGCCGTGGGGATCGTGGTCCTCGTGGTCCTGGCTCTGGCAGTGGTCATTGTCAAGGGCATGCAGGAATCCAAAGAAACCGCGGCCTGGAGCCAGTCCAAGGAGCTCCGAAAAAGGGCCTTCGAGGCCCTTTCCTCCGAAGAGAACATGCAAGAGGCCCTGCGGGATATCGAAGACCAGGTGGAGTCTTATACCGACAGAGAGGTTCACCCCTGGCTTCTCTTCTTTCAGGCCCGCCTCTATTCAAAGGTGGGCCGGCTGGACCAGGCCCAGAGAACCCTGGAGCAGCTGAATACCCTCTATCCGAATCACCCCTTTACGAATCCGGACTACTACGTTCCCGGCGACAAGCCACTTTCGGTGGTGGAATGGGACCGGCTGAAGGCGCGGATGGAGTTCGAGGGAAAGCACGGGAAGTCTTTTTCCGGCCGGCCGAAACCCAAGGAGGGGCTTTCGGTCACACTCAAGGTCAAAGATTTTGGGGACATAAAGATCGGATTTTTCGCCGGTGTGGCCCCGATTCATGCGGCCAACTTCGTCAAGCTGGCCAGAGACGGCTTTTTCAGCGGCACCACGATCCATCGAATCACGGATTTCTGCATCCAGGGCGGCGATCCCAACAGCAAAGACGAGGACCTCAAGAACGATGGCCAGGGAGATCCCGGGTATACCGTGGAAAAGGAAATTCGCATGAATCCGACCCTCCACACCAAGGGAACCCTCTCCGCCGCCTCCTCCAACAAAGACGGGCCTGACAGCGGATCCCAGTTCTTCATCTGCACCATTGATTCCAAGCACCTGGACGGTAATTACACCCCGTTCGGGGAGATTCTGGCAGGGATGGACGTGGTGGAAAAAATATCCCGGGAGAGGACCCACGGCGAAAACATGGACGGGATTGCCGCCGATCACCCCGTCGCGAAGATCGTGATTGAAAAGGCGGTGGTAGAAGGGGAGTTTGTCCTTCCCGAAAAGGAAATGCCCGGCTATTTCGAGGCCCTGAAGAAAAAGGAAGGAGAGAAAAAGAAGGCCGCCCAAAAAGCCAAGGTAGGCCAGGACGCGCCCAAGGACAGCCCGCCGCCGGACAAGGGGAAAAAGGACGCGGGTAAGAAGGACACGCCGCCCGGAGCCTCCCCTGAAAAGGACGGGGAAAAGGGTGGGAAGAAGGAGCCCGCCAAGAAGGACGCACCCGCGAAGAAAGGGCCTCCCGGCTAATTCGCTCCTGTTACACCCTGTGGCTTGGGCCCTGAGATCAATCCATCGGGCGCGTCAGCCGCGCATAGAGCCGGTCAAACTCCTTGTTGTCCTTGAATCGAATCGTGACACGCCCTTTTCCGGACCGATCCTGGATCTGGACCCGCATGCCCAGGGCCTCCTCGAGCTTTTGCTCGAGCTCCTGGAGATAGGGCTGCTTACCCGCGGAGGCCGCTGTCCGGGTCCGAACCAGGGCGGCTCTTCTTTCCACTACCCGGACCGAAAGATCCCCCTCCAGGATCTCCTTGACCAGGGCTCGCTTCGTCGTGTCTCCCGGAAGACTGGCCAGGGCCCTGGCATGGCCCATGGTCAGTGTTCCACGTGAAACATGTTCCTGTATGTCTGCAGGAAGTTCCAGGAGCCTGAGCAGATTTGCCACTGTGGGGCGTTGTTTTCCGATCTTGGAGGCCACCTCTTCCTGGGTCAAATCGAGGGTCTCCATCATCTCCTTCATGGCCAGGGCACATTCGATGGGATTCAGGTTCTTCCTCTGGATGTTCTCCACGAGTGCCAGCTCGAGCGATCGACTCGAATCCACTTCTCGAACCACGGCCGGAATGTCTGCCCAACCCAGGGCCCGGCAGGCCCGAAGCCGGCGTTCTCCGGCGATGAGCTCGTACACCCCGCCCGGCACCTTCCGGACCACGAGCGGCTGCATCAGGCCGGCCTCTTGAATCGACCTGGCCAGTTCCTGGATGGATTCATCGCCGACCTGTCGGCGCGGCTGCCTTGGATTGGGTGTAATCAGGTCAGTGGGGATGTGCTCGAGTGTTCTGGACGACTTCTCGGGTAGGGCGGCCTGGGTTTCGTCCTTCTGGATGAGGTAGTCCAGACCCCGCCCTAATTTCTTTTCCGCCATGGTATTCCCTCCCGTGGCTGAAGACGGCACCCCCTTAATAACTTTCTTGGTTTGTCCTAGCAACAGAAATATGGTTTGAATTTCGGCCCTCGGGTTCCACCGCGCCTCTTTGCGTCCTGTCGCACCCGGATGACAAGAGTGCCGGTATCCGTCCGTCCGGGGCTTGCTTCCCTCCTCGACCGTGTATACAACATCTGGAGAAGGAGTGATGCCATGACCACAACACGTATCATCTACTCGGGTCGCGTTCAGGGCGTGGGATTTCGCTTCCGAACCAGAATGCTCTCTGAGAAGTACGCCGTCACCGGGTATGTGAAGAATCTGCCGGACGGGACCGTGGAGGTCCTGGCGCAGGGACAATCCACTGAACTGGATCGGTTCAGAAAGGGCCTCAGGAAAGAAATGCGTGGCCTTGTAGACCGCGAGGAGGCCTTTCCGGCCGAAGACCCGCCTTCATTCCAGACCTTTGATATTGCTTACTGATGGTGGAAAACAACGAGATCTGCTCCCGCCGGAATTCGAGATTCTCCCTGGAGCTCGCCGGAAACCTGGGGCTGGGCTGGTTCGCGGCCACCCGCTCCTTCTCGTTCAAAACCGTCGCCGCCCTGATGTTCTGCCTCGGGGTCTTCACTCCAATCCTGTTCACCTCTTTCATTTTTTTCGATGAGGGGCACATCACGCGTGCCGAGCTTGTCGCATCCAACCTGTTTCTCTGGTCATTTCTTTACGCCTTCATCGTGCTCCCGCCCATTGCACATCGGATCTGTGGGTGGCGGGTTCCCGCATTTAACCAGCTTTCTCCGGCCCGCGAGGAAAGCCTGGCCGCGGGCCGGCTCCTCGGTCTGATTCTGGCCTATGCGGCGATCACCCTGGCTCTGCTTTTTCTGGGATTATTCCTGGAGTGGGTGCAGCATTCTCGCCATTTCACTCTTCTCCTCGTCCTGGCGCTACAGCAGGCAATCCTCGGTGGCGTTCTGATCACAGGCACATTCCTCTTTGCCCAGATCGGCGGCGTCCTCTTCACGAGCCTGGCGGGAGTGGTCTGGTTTCTCCTCGGCACACAGAAGGCCGCCTTCCTGAATGAACTCGGATCAGAAACACTTCGGGCCCTGTGCTCGGCCGGGTTGTTCTGGCTACCTGACTTCACTTTCTTTCAGGTGGGGATCTTCGTCGATGCGGGCCAAAGGGCAAATCCTGTGGGCATCGCGTCGCTTGCGCTGTATTCTTTCCTGTTTTTCTGCCTGAATACAGGTCTTGCCGTTCTGGTTATTCGACGAAAATGGCGGGGATCGGGATCCGGATCGGGCCGACACTGGATCCCCGGGAGAGCCCGCCGACCGTGAGTCTTCAGGCCGACAGGAGGAAATCTTCGCCTTGCGATACGGAATTTTTGGTGATGTTCACGGAAACCTCGAGGCCCTGGAGTCGGTCATTTCGGGCATGCTCGAGGACGGGGCCACAACCTTTCTCTGTCTGGGCGACATCGTAGGATACGGCGCAGACCCGATTGCGTGCATCAACCGGGTTCGCGACCTCGGGGGAGGCCTGGTGGCGGGGAATCACGACCTGGCCGTCATCGGAATGCTCGACTTTTCCCGATTCAACCCCTTTGCCAGGCAGGCCATTCTGTGGTGTCGAGACCTCCTCGGCCCGGAACACCGGTCCTTTCTAGAGAGGCCCAACCTTGTGGAGCAGGTGAATGAAGACATCGCGATTTTTCATGCCACCCTGCACATGCCCGAACAGTTCGGCTACCTCCAGACCGTGGGGGATGCCCGAAAGAGCTTTTCATTCCTGAGGACCCGGTGCGGCTTCTTCGGACATTCCCACGTTCCTGTGGCCTTCACTGATGGGGGGGGCTGGGTCCGGATCGTGCCGGGAACAGAGTTTAATCCCGGCCAATCCGACCGATTTCTGATCAATCCAGGGAGCGTGGGCCAGCCCAGGGACGGGAATCCCATGGCGGCTTATGGAATCCTGGATGACGAGACCGGCGCGATCCATATCCGGCGCGTGGGCTATGACGTGAAAAAAACCCAGCACAAGATCCGCAAGGCCGGCCTGCCGGATATCATTGCCGAACGTCTCTGGCTCGGGTACTGAGCGCCAGCGCCACGTATCATTCCTGCTGCGATGATTGCCTCGCACTGGTAATAGCTCTGGGCCGGATAGGGCGGGATCAGGAGCCCATCAGGAACTCGAGTGACTGTGGAAGGGCCCCCAGGCCATTCTCCCCGAGCCCGGTCTTGAACAGGATTTCCAGGTCCCTCAGGGGCTTTTCATCCCCGTAGAACGTGACCGTCCTGGCCTTGTGGTTCCTGCCGCACGCGTTCAGCAGCTGGATGAGGGAATTCGCCTCCACCCGGTCTCCATCGATTTCCATCTGGACCGGCGTTCCGTGGTGCTGAACAATGTTGGCAATCAGGGTGAGGGGCTGAACGTGCAGGATGACGCCTTCCGGGAGGATGAAGTCGCGCTTGATGATCCTCGAGTAGGCGCGGATCAATTCTTCTGCGTACCGCTTTCCGCGCTCGACATATCCCCGGGCAAAGTGGAAGCCGTAGTCCACGATCAGGCGCAAAATCTCGTTCTTGTCCACCAGACGGGCGATCCCCCTCTTGGCCTCGACCGAACGAATGTCGGTCTCGTGCCTCTCATAGAAGTGGACCAGTCCGGTGGTGTACCCGAACAGATGAAGTGCCATGGAAATATGGCCTCTCAGCTTGGGCAGTATTTCATTGGCCTGTTCTGCGTGGGTGTTCTTGATGTAGGTGTCGTACTTGGACTGGATACCGTGGAGCTTGGCCTCCATGTTTCGGACCCATTCTTCGGGAATCTTCTGGGTCACGAACTCCCGGATGGCGTCCGGGGATTTCTTGTCCGCCGTCCCGATGGTGGAGATCTCCTTGGCCGCCTGCACATACACCGACGCAATCTTGGTGATGGGTTCTTCCAGGTTGACGAGCATCTCCTCGCCGATGTTGTTGGGGAGGGTGGATCGAGTCATCGGGTCCGGAAGCTTCAGCCGGTCAATCGGAGCATCGAAAATCGCCAGGCCCAGCACCTCTCGTGCCTCTTCGAGGGCTTCCCTGGCGAGGCGAGTGATGGAGCTGATCATGAACTCGAAGGACTCGCCGGAGCCGAGATGGAACTGCGCTACCTGGGCCACATCATCGTCCAGATGATATCTGAAGTACCTCCGCTGGATGTGCCGTTGCTGGTAGCAGACGCCGATGAGGTTTCGAATACAGGCGACCAGCTCGGAGAAGTAGGAAAACGTCTTGTTGTTCCGGGCCTCGTAGTCGTCCAGGAAGCTCACCAGGAGCTCTGACTCCTCGTGCAGGTGGCCGATGATTCGCTTGTTGATCTCGTCTATCTTGTGTTCCAAGAACTTCTTACAAGACGCAAAGAATCCCTGGGTGTTTTCTTCAAGAATGGACAGGAAGTCCTTCTCGGGAATAATCTCTTCTAGGGAAGTTTCTTCCTTCAAGACGGCCTCCTTTTCCCACAAATCCGGACGCCGGGGTCGGCTACTTGCGGCCAGGGCTCGATTTTAGTCAGCTCCCGGCCTTTTTCGAGGTGTATCCGAATTTCTTTCCTGGCCGGGCCTGAGTGTTGATATTGTTCCAGTTCAGGTCGGCCGATTGGGCCTTCCTGGATGGGCTCGTTCCGGGAAACTGCCGGATGCCCACAGGGGAGAATTCGCTGGCCAGTGGGCCGTTTCGACCAGGTGTTACCCTCCGTTTAGATCAGAATCATGATCGGACGAAGAAGTTTTCCGTTCCTTCTCGGCCTGGCGGGGCTGGACGCCCTGGCCACGATCCTGGCGTCCATCATGGCCTACCGCCTGCGATTCTCGCCGTGGTTTCCCATCGAGGCCACAAAGGGAATCCCCGACCTCTGGGGGTATATTCTGGCTCTCCCGATCGTGGTCGTCCTGGCAGTGCTATCAAATCGGTGGTGCCGTCTCTACCACCCCGGCGAGATAAATTCTCTGACCGCGGAAGGATGGGCGATAGTAAAAAGCTCTATTTTTACCGGAGTTCTTTTTGCCGCCACCTCTTTTTTCTATCGGGATTTCGAATACTCCAGGTTGACCCTCGTCCTCTTCGTCCTGGTACAAATGCCGTTCCTCCTCGGCATGCGCATCACCGTTCGACTCCTGATGCAGACCTTCCGGTTTCAGAAATTCCTCACCCGCCGATGCCTGATCCTCGGCGTCGGGCGCCAGGCTCAGGTCATGTACCACCGCCTGCAAAACTCACCCTATTTCCTCTACAAGGTCGTGGCGTTCCTGGATCCAACGCCCGGTTCCACCCGGTCCCTGCTCCGGGGGCTACCCGTCCACAATTCATCCGAAGACCTCGGAGAGCTGATCCGGGATCAACGGGTAGATCTGGTCATCGCGGCCGTTCCCTATCGCCAGTACGAAGAGCTCAATTCCCTCCTGACTCAGCTGACCCAGGAAACGCCGGATGTGGTCCTTTCGCCCGACGATTTCGGCCTGTTCATCCTGCGCAGCCGGGCATTCGAGTACCAGGGACTCCCCATGATCTCCCTCCTGGAAACGCCCCTCACCGGGCCGGACCGGCTCCTGAAGCGCGCCTTTGACGTCCTCCTGGGCCTTGTCCTGCTCCTGGCGCTCGGCCCCCTCATGATCCTCCTCGCCTTGCTCATCAAGATCACCTCGCCCGGTCCCGTGCTCTTTCGCCAGAAGCGCATGGGTATCGATGGAAAGGTCTTCAAGATCGTCAAATTCCGGACCATGAGGTCGAACGCGGAGGATGAAACCGGTCCCCGGTGGGCCACCTCTGATGACGCCCGGCGGACACGTTTGGGCATTTTTCTCCGCAAGACGAGCCTGGATGAGCTGCCGCAGCTCTTCAACGTCCTGATCGGAAACATGAGCCTGGTCGGCCCCCGACCGGAGCGACCCATCTTCATCAACACCTTTCGTCGCACCTTCCCCAACTACATGCTCCGCCACCGGATCAAGGCCGGCCTCACGGGATGGGCACAGGTCCACGGGTGGCGGGGGAATACCAGCCTGAGAAAGCGTCTCCAGTACGATCTCTACTACATTCGCAACTGGTCCATGTTGCTGGATTTGAGAATCCTCGCCATGACCCTGTTCCGAGGCCTGGTCAACAAGAACGCGTACTAGCGGCCGCGCGACCCGGCTCATTTTGCATAATTGGGTTATTTTTCATATTCCGCGCATTCCTCAACCTCGCACCCCAGAATTTCGATAGGTATACCAAGAGACTTTGGTTGGTAGGGATCACATCCTTTTTGTTTTCAATACGATACGCAGGATAGGCAACTGTGTCCTCCGACAAGCGCAGAGAGCCCGAAGGGGTTCTGCAAACGTACCTGAGCGACATCAATACCGTCCCTCTTCTGAACGCCCAGGAAGAGCACGAGCTCGCCCTCCGGGTGAAGGCCGGCGATCCGGAAGCCCGGGAGAGGATGATTCGGTCCAATCTGCGGCTGGTCGTGAGTATCGCCAAGAAGTATCTGAACCGAGGCCTCTCCTTCATGGATCTCATCGAAGAGGGCAACCTCGGCCTCCTCAAGGCCGTGGAGCGGTTCGATCCACATGCCAAGACCCGGTTCAGCACCTACTCCACCTGGTGGATCAAGCAGTCCATACGTCGAGCTCTCGTCAACACGGTAAGAACCGTGCGGATACCCTCCTACATGGTGGAGCTCATTGCGAAATGGAAGTCCGTGTCCATCGAGCTGAGCTACTCGCTGGGCCGCCCACCCAGCTTCTCCGAGGTTGCCGCCGAGCTGGACATCTCCCCGGATAGCATCGGTTTCATCAAAAAGGCCTTTCGTTCTTCCGGTGCGAGCACCTCCTCAGGGGCGGACTCGCTGTGGTCTCTGAACGACTCCCTGGTGGACGAAAAAGCCAAGCGGCCCGACGAGCATCTCTTTGACAGCTATGACGTGGCTCGAATCGAGGAGCTCCTGGACGTGATCGATCAGCGAGAGGCGCATGTCCTGCGCATGCGATACGGCCTGGGCGATCAGGAGCCCAAGACCCTCAAGGAAATCGGAGATCGGATCAAACTCACCCGAGAGCGGGTCCGACAGATCGAAAGCGAAGCCATCCGAAAGTTACAGATCCGGCTGAACCAGGAGTAGCCCTGGTAGCCCGCGGACAAACCACACCCCCATGTCCGCTGACGTTGGACCCCACCTCTCGTCGCGGCGCCTTTCGCGGGCTTGAAAAAATCGGTATGATACGGCGTTGATTTCCTCTCCCACCGAAAGGTCCCCGATACCGTGACGGCCCATTCATCCTTTGCTCAGCGGCTTCACGAGGCCGTGGATCGGAAGAAAAGTCCTCTCGTCGTAGGCCTCGATCCGAAGCTGGGCCGCTTGCCCGGTCCGGTCGTGGACGCCGCCAGGTCCCAGCACGGGGATCATCCCGCCTGGATCACGGAAGCACTCAAGACCTTCTGCTTCGGTGTTCTCGATTCCGTGTCCCCCTATGCTCCGGCGGTGAAGGTGAACATCGGTTTTTTCGAGCAGTATCATCTCCCCGGCCTCCTGGCGTACGGCGCCGTCGTGGCCGAAGCCCGCCGCCGAAATTTCATCGTCATCGGAGACGTCAAGCGCTCGGATATCGGGAGCACCGCCGAGGCCTATGCCGCAGGGCACCTGGGCCCCGATCCTGACGATGTTCCCCCCGAACATCGTATCACCGTGGACGCGGTGACCCTGAATCCCTACCTGGGAAGCGACGGAATCCGCCCTTTTGCTCTTGCCGCCGCTGCTCAGGGACGCGGAATATACATCCTGGTCAAGACCTCCAATCCCTCCTCCATTGAAATCCAGGACCTCAGGACGCCGGATGGAAAGATTTGCGAACATGTGGCTCGCCTGGTATCGACCTGGGGTGCGGAATCGGGTATCGCCGACGGCTACGCCTCCGTGGGTGCCGTGGTCGGCGCCACGTATCCCGACGAGCTGAAGTCGCTGCGTGCGGCCATGCCCAACACTCCCTTTCTCGTGCCGGGGTACGGCGCCCAGGGGGGGACCGCCGACGATGTAAAGGCCGCGTTCGACGACAGGGGCCACGGAGCGATCATCAACGCATCTCGTTCCATTCTCTACGCCTTCGACAGCCACCCCGGTGGAGAGAACGCATGGGAAGAGTCCGTTGCCGCCGCCGCCGAAAAGGCAGCGGAGGAGCTTGAGGCGGTGCGCCATGAGTCCGTCGGATGACGCGTGGTACGTTGAAAGCTTCGGCGAGGATTATCTGGAGCTGTATCGCCACCGGAATCTCGAAGAGGCTCGAAAGGCCGTCGCTCTCGCGGCGAGCGTCCTGAACCTCCGGCCCGATGTATCGATCCTGGACCTGTGTTGCGGGGCCGGTCGTCATATTCAGGCCATGCGGAATCGAGGACTGGCCGCCATCGGAATGGACCTTTCTCCCGTGCTCCTCGGGGCGGCTCGACGATGCGCTGGTGCCGTTTCCCTGGTCCGCGGAGACATGCGGCATCTGCCTTTTCGTGACCGATCATTCGATGCTGTGCTATCCTTTTTCACGAGCTTCGGCTATTTCCCGACGGACGAAGAAAACCTTCTGGTTCTCCGGGAAGTCGGCCGAATCCTCAGGTCCGGCGGATCGTTTCTGCTGGATTACTTGAACCGGAATCAGGTCCTGGAAAACGGTATTTACGATTCCGAGGAGATCCGCAACGGCCTCGTGATCCGGCAGGAGCGACGCTGGGACAGGGAAAGAGACATCCTGGAGAAGAAGATCACCCTCTACCCGGAAGGGCGAGCAGATCGTACTCGGGTGTATCGGGAGGCGGTCAGGTTGTTCTCGCCGGAGCAGCTTCTGGTGCTTCTGCGAAGAGCCGGATTCGTCTTCAGCTCCTCTCTCGGTTCCCTCGAGGGCGACCCGTATTCGCCCACATCTCCACGGTTCATCGTGTCCGTAAGGAATACCGGATAACAGGAATGCTCGGACGAGGCTGCCATGTCAAATCCACAAAACATTGAGTATGAGTCCCTCGGGCTTTCAAAGATCTTCCTCGACTACATATCCGGAAACGAGAAGCTCTCGGCCCGATTCCCCGGCCCACCATTCGCTCCCGATAGCGTCCAGAGCGTCACGGCGGCCCTGAAATCACGCGACTACCCGCGGCAGGAGCTCGTGAACCGCCTGGTCGACTACAACCAGGAGCTCGGGGCGGGCGAGGCCACCCTCCGGAACATCGACTCCCTGAAGAAGCCGAATTCTTTCGTCGTCTGCACGGGGCAGCAGCCATCCGTCCTTACCGGCCCCGTGTTCAACGTCTACAAGGCCATCTCCTGCCTCACGCTGGCGCGCACGCTGACGGCCGCATCCGAAGAAAACACCTTTGTGCCTGTTTTCTGGTGCGCCAGCGAGGACCACGACCTGGAGGAGATGAATCATCTTTTCCTTCCGGGTCGCGACGGAGACATCAGGAAGCTGCGCGTTGATCTGACCAATGATGGAAGGCCGGCCGAGGCTGTGCGCGTTGGCCGCAGCATCCGCCGGGTCCTGAAAGACGCCATGCAGCTGCTGCCGGACACGGAGTTCAAGGACGAGGTCTCTGCTCTCTTCGAGCCGGCACCGGAGGATACCCTCGGCACCTGGTTCAACCGCATCCTGATCGCCCTCTTCAGCGACGACGGTCTGGTCGTCCTCGAGCCCCGCTTGATTCGAGACCTGGCTGCTCCGGTCCTTCAGAAGGAGCTGGACACCCCAAACGAAACTTCTGGCCACCTGAAACGAGCCGGTGAGGCCCTTTCGGCCCTGGGATACGAACCCTCGTTCGATGGCAGTCCAAAGGTGCACTGCTTCTACATCGGAGGCCGGCGGCGGGCTCGGATCAAGTTCTACGCCGATTTCTGCATCCTGGGTGAAGACCGTGTAGACCGACGAGAAATGTCCTTCCACCTGGAGGAGCATCCGGAACGCTTTTCTCCCGACGCCTCTCTCCGGCCGATTGTCCAGAGCGCAGTTCTGCCGGTTTCCGCCTACGTGGCCGGACCCGGTGAAGTCGCCTACTTCGCCCAGCTCAAGGAGCTCCACGGCCACTTCGATGTGCCAATGCCCGTGATCTATCCCAGGGCCAGCGTCACCCTCGTCGAGGGTTCGGTCATGCGGGCCATGGAGAAATTCGGCCTGAGTCCCTCACAGCTCTTCATGGACGCCAAGAGCCAGGAGGAGCTGCTCGAGAGCACCGCGAAGGGAACGGGGCTTCCCGCCTCCCTCGACAGCCTCATCGAACAGAGCATCAAGCTCCTGGACTCCCTCGTATCGGACGTCTCGGAATTCGACGAGGGAATCTCCCGAATGGTCCAGAAGGCTCGCGGCCGCATCGGCCGGGAGCTGGACCACCTGAAGCGTCGCGTTACGGGGGCCATCGACGAAGCGGCGGGCGTCGGCCGGCGCCGGCTGGCGCGACTGTTCTCCAGCACCTACCCGAATTCGGTGCCCCAGGAGCGGGTCTTCAATATTCTCTACTACCTTGCGAAATACGGACCCGACCTTCCCAGAAGCTTGATCCAGAGCCTGCGGGGCGAAACGAGGCAGCACTTCGTCTTCATGCTCGAAGCCTACGACTCCCTGGCATCCGGTACTCCGGAACAGGAAGAAGAAGACTCTTCCGGGGCGGAGCCCACCGTGGTGGACGAAGAAGGCGGCGAGGGGCCGGAAGAGGAGGCGGATCGCGAGTCATGACAGAAGCGAAATCCGGGATCGACGTCCTTGTCATTGGCGCCCACCCCGATGACGCGGAGATCGCCTGTGGAGGCACGGTATTGAGGGTGGCCCGGGGCGGAGGAACCGTCGCCGTCGTGGACCTGTCCGCAGGGGAGTGCGCGACGCGAGGCTCGGCCTCAACCCGCCGGGAGGAGGCGAAGAGGGCCTCGGCCGTCCTTGGCCTGGCCGCGCGCGAAAACCTGGGACTTCCCGACTGCGCCATCCGGGACACCGAGGCGGCACGCCTTGAGCTGGTCGTGGCGATCCGCCGCTATCGGCCGGGCATCGTCATCGCCCCGCATCCGAGAGATCACCATCCGGACCACGCTGCCGCGGGACGGCTGGTCGCGGCCGCATCCTTCCTTTCCGGCGTCGGCGGCGTGGAGGCCGAGGGCGAGCGCCATCGGGTCGGAGCCGTGTTATTTTACATGATGCACCATCGATTCAAGCCGGACGTGATCGTGGACGTCTCCGACGTCTACGAGGAGAAGATCAGGGCTGTCCGGTGCTATGCGTCCCAGCTGCACGATCCGAATGTCCGGGGCAATGAAACCCTCATAGCCTCCGAGGACTTTCTCGATCGGCTGCGCGCCCGAAATCGGTATTACGGAGAGGCCATCGGAGCCTCCTACGGCGAGGGCCTGGCCTCCCGCCAGCCTCCGGGGGTGCACGACATCCGGTCCCTGGTCAATCAATGAACAAGCACAGTCCCGCAAAGAAAAGGCTGCGCATCGGCATCGTCTGTTATCCCACCTTCGGCGGCAGCGGAGTCGTGGCAACCGAGCTCGGCCTCAACCTCATCCGCCGCGGCCACGAGGTGCATTTCGTCTGTTACTCGGTTCCGCTCCGCCTTCGCGAATATCACAAGAACCTCTACTACCACGTGGTAGACGTCCTTCCTTATCCGCTCTTCAAGTACACGCCTTACGACCTTGCGCTTGCCTCCACCCTGGTGGACGTTGTCCGCAAGCACGACCTCCAGCTGGTTCACGTTCACTATGCCGTGCCACACTCCATCAGTGCTCACCTGGCGCGTGAGATGCTGTCCGAATCCAGGGGCCTGAAGATCGTCACCACCCTCCACGGAACGGACATCACCATCGTGGGCGCCGACAAGTCGTACCGCACCGCCACCCGGTTCGGCATCGACCGTTCTGACGGTGTTACCGCCGTCAGCCAATACCTCGCGGACGCCACAAAGCGCCTTTTCGGCACGAAGCTGGACATCGCCGTGATCCCCAACAGCGTGAACCTCCAGCGCTTCAGGCCGGCGAAGAACCGCCGCGCCGGAAAGAAGCGCCTCGCGCACCACTCGGAGAAGATAATCGCTCACGCGTCCAATTTCCGACCCGTGAAGCGGGTCTCCGATGTGGTGAAAATCTTCCATCTTGTCCAGCAGGACGTGCCCTCGCGGCTCATCCTGCTCGGCGACGGCCCGGAGATGGTCCACGTCGTGGCCCAGATCGACAAGCTGAACCTGCGCGACAAGGTCACCTTCTTCGGGCCCATCGAGGACGTGGAGAACGTGCTGCCCTACGCCGACCTGTTTCTCCTGCCCACGGGAAAACCCGGCGAGAGCTTCGGTCTGGCCGCCCTCGAAAGCATGGCGTGCAGCGTTCCCGTCATCTCCACCAAGGCGGGGGGCACCCGGGAGGTCATCGACAACGGAAAGGACGGCTTTCTTTGTGATGTGGGCGACATCAAGAAGATGTCCCGCCTCGCGATCCGGGCCTTCAAGACCCCGGGAGCCCTGAGCAAGATGGGGCGGGCGGCCCGAAGGAAGGCGGAGCGTTCGTTTCCTCCGGATCGAATTGCTGCGGAATACGAGGCGTTTTACCTGAGCGTCTTGGGCGGAGAACAGGGATCTGGGGAATAGCCCCTTCCCTTGACCGTCCGTGGAATCGCCGGCCGTTAGCCGTTCAACATCATCGCCAGCGCCGCCTGATTCGCCAGGAGCCGGAGGATCTTCAGTTCCTCTTTTCGCTTCGACGGATTCAGCGGTTCGTCCAGGTAGACGGCAAAAACGCCCTTGACTCGATTATCCAGAACCATTGGCACAAGAATGGCGGCTTCGATGTCCGGGCTTCCGGAGCAGAGGGGGCCGTGGAACTCGGGATTTTGTTCGTGTGTGATGAAAAGCTGGTCTCCGCCCCCCCCCAGAAGCTCGACCAGGCGCTGCCCTTCATCGGACATGGAAAGAAGCAGCGGGTCGTTTCTGAATCCGCTCTTGAACCGCGCTTCGAGCTTCGCTTCGCTCTCGTCGACGAACATCAGGCTGCCGCCCGTTGCGTCGAGCGCCTGGCAGGCTGTCGACAAGATCTTGGTCGCCGACTTTTCGAGCGAGCTCCCGCTGGCCAGGCCGCGGCCGATCTCGAGGAGATCCCTGAGCAGGCTCTTGGTCCTGGAATCTTCGGCGCTTCCAATGTCGCCCCGGATCTCCTTGGCTTCCACGGCGGTGGGGCGGTTTTCGCTCGCGCCAGAAGATGCCTCGGCGTGGGCCGTCTTTTCGTTGCCTGGGTGGCGCGCTGGCGTCCGTACCGCGAGGGGCTCTCCGGCCACGGGCCCGCCTTCGGCAACGCGGGCTCGGGGTAGGGTCGCTCCCTGCTGGGGCTTTGGGTCGGGAGATGGGGCGCTTCCGGTGAATGTGCCGAAGAAGTCGTCCGCTTCCCGAGAGGTCGAGTCGCCCTGTGGTTGCGCGTCGAGCTGGGCCGCCGAACCGCTCTCCTGGCGCCCTGACGGGGCCTCCTGGCTCGGTGCGCTCTGTATCGCGACGTCGGCCATGGCGGGCTGAAGAGGCTGTTGCGGCTCAGCGCCGGCTCCGCCTGACTTCCGGAGCGACAGAAGGCGGGTCTCCACCTCCTTCAGGATCCTCTCTTCGTCTGCCTGCTCTTCCTTGAGGTTGTACGTCTTTATGACGCGGGAGACCATCAGCTTGGAAACGGCCATGAAGGCCTCGAAGATGCCGTCGCCCCGGGTCGCGACGGTCGCGTATCCGGGAACCTTGCGGAAGTTCAGCTTTTCTTCCAGCTCGGCCGGAGAGATCGAGTTGTTCAGGTCCTGCTTGTTGTATTCGAACACGAGAGGAATGTTGTTCACGTTCAGCCCGTGAGCGCGCAGGTTGTCTCCGAGGTTTATCAGGCTTTCCACGTTCTCCACGAGGCGGGCTGGATCGCTGTCCGCAACGAACACGATGCCGTCTGCCCCGGTCAGAACGTATCGGCGGGTCATGTTGTACTTGACCTGGCCGGGCACGGTAAATCCCTGTATCTTGACCTTGAACCTGCCGACCAGTCCCAGCTCTATGGGGAGAAAGTCGAAGAACAGTGTTCTGTCCTCGTCCGTGTCCAGAGAGACGAGTTTGACTCTTCCCTCCGGATCAATGACCTTGTGAATGTACTTGAGGCTGGTCGTCTTGCCCCCCAGGCCGGGTCCGTAATACACGACCTTCAGGCTTATGGTTTTTTCCCTTGGATCCAAGAGGCTCATCGATGGTTCCCCTGTCGGCCCCCGGTATTCCTACCTGCGTTACTACGTTTCCCAGGCTGCTGTGCCTTCTGCCCGCCAGGACCCGCTGCATACGCTGCACAGCGGGGGGGCCGGGTTGATACCCGGTCGTCGCCTGGCCCGTGTTGAATTCTCTCCGGGGTCTCCATATACCTCTTCGGTAAACAGGGTTTTAAAACTGATGTAAGAAGATTTTCGGGAAGTGACGCCGGGTGAGTTGGCCCGGATTGGCCTCGCGCGGTTCCCTCCTTTTAAAGCGCATTGCCCTACATCTGGTAGGGCTATAACCGGGTTCCACCAAACAGTGTGCATCACCGGGACAATGAACCGTGCCCGTGTACCTGGCGCTGCGATCCGGGGCTTCGGGTGTATGATTTTGTTTCTCTTGTTTTTCGCGCCGGTACGAGCGCCGGTACGATCCAGGACAAAGAAAAGTTAGCCCGGTCCCGTCGGCGCAACTCGTTTCAAGGGTGCCGCTTTCATAAGGGGTGTTCGTGCAAACGTATTCTCCCGAGAGGGTCCTTTGGGTTTGTCGTTGACCCTTTCCCGGGATGAAAATATTCTACTCGGGCCTGAATCGTCTAGAACGAGAGGGCGGTTGGTCTTCCCTTCCCTATTCCCCGCACAGACCCCGGGAACCGGTCTGTACGAACACGGATTTCACCAGAGGACCGCTTCTAATGTCGTTGCCGCCGACCTCGTGTGGCCAGGATCTTCAGGGCGTTTTCCTGTCACACATTCGTGGTGCTGTCGATTCGCACATCTTCGCCGCCTGGTTCAGAGACCTGGACCTCGGAGATTTCAAAGGGGGCGAGGTGGTTGCGAGTGTTCACAGCTCGTTTGTAAAAAACTACATGGAGAGGCGATTTCTGCCTGTCATGCAGGAGGCCGCTCGAGCCTGTCTTGGTGCAAACGCCGGGGTGCGTCTTGCTGTCCGCTCGCAAGAGAGCCCGGAAGCTGGCCCTCGGATCGCTCGCGAACGACCGCTCCGTGACGATTCACCTTCTTGTGATTCACCGTCTTGTGATAATACGAGCGGGAAAACAAATGGGAATTCAAGCAAGAATTCGAGCAAAAACCACCTTAACGACAAGCACCGCAACGACAGCCGCCTCAACGACGGCTACCTGTTTGAGAACTTTGTGGTCGGGCCCAGCAATCAGTTCAGTCACGCGGCCTGTCTCCAGGTCATCGGCGCTCCAGCCAGATCATTCAATCCGCTATTCATCCACGGAGCCTCCGGGCTGGGAAAGTCTCACCTGCTCCAGGCAACGTGCCGGACCATGATTCACAGAAATCCTTCCTTTCGTGTCCTCTACGTCAACTGTGAAGAATTCATCTCCCGGTTCGTTGCCGCGCTGAGCGGTGGCACCTTGGACGCCTTCAGGAGGAGGCTTCGCCGGGTCGACTGCCTCGTTGTCGACGACATCCATTTCCTCTCCAAGAAAAGGGGAATGCAGGAGGAGTTTTTTCACACCTTCAACGCTCTCTACGACAACAAAAAACAGATTGTTCTGTCCGCTGACTCTAAGCCCCACGACATGGCCCACTTTGAGGAGCGTTTGTTGACGCGGTTCCAGTGGGGTCTCTTGACTTCCATTGATCCCCCCTCGCTGGAGACCCGTCAAACCATTGCCGTTCGCAAGGCGCAAGACCACAACCGCCATCTTCCTGAAAGTGTCTCCGGATATATTGCTCGTATCGTTCGAAGAAATGTTCGCGAGCTCGAGGGCGCCGTGAACAAGGTCCTCGCAGCCGCCGATTTTCTGAACCGGGAGATCGACCTCGCCCTGGCCAAGGAGGCCCTTTCTGATCTGTCTGCTCATTCTGATTGTCAGAAGCGCCCGCTCAGCCCTTCCGACGTTGCTACCACGGTTTCTTCACATTTCGGAGTTCGAGTATCTGACTTGAAGTCTTCGCGCCGGCTTCGGTCCCTGGTGATTCCCCGTCAGATCTCAATGTACCTCATCAAATCTCTGTCGCGCTGCTCTTTGAAGGACATTGGGGTGTTCTTTGGTGGGAGAGACCACACCACGGTTCTGTACGCTCTTCAGAGGATAGAGACTCTGATGTCCCATGACGCAGAGATCAGAAAATCCGTTCAGGCCCTTTTTGCCGAGCTGCAAGAAGAGATGCTGGGCGGCCAATAACCTGTCCGCGTGTAACTCGTTTGTTTTCTTTGTCTTGTGGTTTTGATGCCGAGTATTGGCTCCGGGTGTTTCCGTTGTATTGGGTGGATTTTCGGATACAATTTGTGGGACGGTTGGTGGACTGATTCCTGTTGAAAACCCGTGGATATTTACTCTGGATACTCACATGTTCCCGAACGAGTGCCCGGGGTTTTCAACCCGGGTATTTTCCAGGCCGGAGACCGGCTCTTTTTCTGGCCACTTTTTCAAGGGGAACTGCCGGGTTATCCACCGCCGGTTTCCTGGAAAAGGGCATCATTACCTGTTAATTATTAATACGTTGCGGCGTAATTGCGCCGGTTTTCCACAATCCACCACCGCTGGATATCTAAAGTAGAAATACGTTCTAATATTGATAAACATCCGCTCGCGATTGATAAGGGTTCGCCATTGAAATTCGTCCGCCTGGGCATAGCCCATCCCGCAGAGGGGTGTCCGCTTGATCGCGTCGTGAGCGCCGCAAGCGATTTGCGTTGTTCATGATATTGCGGCGGGCGGTTGTGAAAAGGCAATCCTGGGTCTTCTGATCCGGCCGTTTCCGTATTGCGGCGAAGTCACGCGGAAATTGTCGAGGCCGGAGTCTTGACCGGTTCCGGAACGAACGTAGGGGAAACGTGATTATGGAGTTCAGAGCCGACAGAAAACGTCTTCACGAAGCTCTTCAGGTCGTTGGCGGCGTGGCCATGCTGAGAACGCTCAAAGATGTTCTCCAGAACATTCACCTGGAAGCCAAAGACAACACGCTGACCCTGAAGGCCACGGACTACGAGGTTGGAATCCAGGTTCGTGTGACGGATGTCGCCGTCAAGAAAGAGGGCGCGGTGCTTCTGCCTTCCGCGCAAATCGTGGGCATCTTCCGGGAGGTGTCAGACTCCGAGGTCGCATTTTCCGCAAGCGAAAACCAGTGTTTGATCAGCGCCGGCCGGAGCCGCTTTCGCGTGGTCCTGTACGCCCCGGATCTGTTTCCAGGTCTTCCGGAGTTCCCGGCTCGGATTGCGACGAAGACGAAGCGGGAAGATCTTTTGAAGATGATCCAGACCGTCGCCTTCGCTTCGGCCGATGAACGAACCCGGTATGCGTTCGATGGGATCAAGCTCTTGATTCAGGACGACAGGATCAAGATGGTTTCCACGGACGGCAAGCGCCTCGGATATTACTGGATGCCCATCGAGGCAGAAAAAGGCGCAGAAGTGGACGCACTGCTTCCCGCGAGGGCCATGTCACATTTCATCAAAGCCCTGGGCACCAAGGACGAGTTCTGCGAGATCGGCGTGGAAGAGAATCGATTCGGCATCCGAACACCCAACGTTGAGGTCTACTGCCAGCAGATCGAGGGGTCTTTTCCGAATTTCGCCCCGTTGATCGAAAAGGAGCTCACGAACCAGGTGACCCTGGATTCAGAGGAACTCCTTTCTTCCCTCAGGAGGGCGTCGCTGTTCACGGGCCTTGAGTCCCGGCTGATCAAGATGAAACTGGACCCCGGTAACCTGAACGTGAACTCCAACGTGGCCGAAGTCGGAGAGGCAGAGACGGATCTTGCCATCGAATATGACGGAGAAACCACCGAGTTAGGATTCAACCCCGACTATTTGATGGATTTTCTCAAGACCGTCGGCGCCGGTTCCGTTTGCATGGAGTTCAAGGACGATACGACGGCCTCTCGTTGGTCCGCGGGAGAGAACTTCCTCTATCTCGTCATGCCGGTCTCCACCACGTAGGCAATACCATGGACAACACTGTTTCCGGACGGAGGTCGAGGAATCCCAAGAAAATAGGCGATGTTCTCGGCGCCTATCTTGAGCGGTCCGGGTTCAACGAAGTCCGCAACGCACAGAGGATGGCCGGAGCCTGGAAGGCCTCGGTGCCGGAGAAAGCCTACAGCGGGACACGGCTTGTACGCATCAAGGACGGGGTTGTTCATGTTGGAGTGACATCCTCGGCACTGATGTACGAGCTGAAGGGATTTTACAAACAGGAAATCCTGGACCGGCTCAGGAAGAACGACATCGGATACGTGAGAGACTTACGGTTCAAGATGGAGTCTCCGACTGAGAACGAATAACAGGAACGAATAACAGGAATGAATGATCGGCACGAGGTGGCAAAGCGATGACCGCTGATATTAACAAATATGACGAGACGAGCATCAAGGTCCTGGAGGGCCTCGATGCCGTAAGGCGGCGGCCGGCCATGTACATCGGCGATGTCAGTTTCCACGGACTTCACCACATGGTGAACGAAGTTGTGGACAACTCGATCGACGAAGCCATGGACGGGCACTGCAAGGAAATACAGGTTACACACCACAGGGACGGAAGTATTTCCGTGGTCGATGACGGACGAGGAATCCCGATCGGCTTCAAGGAAGACAAGAACAAGTCGGCGCTGGAAATCGTTCTCACCACGCTGCACGCAGGCGGCAAGTTCGACAACAAGTCCTACAAGGTGTCGGGAGGACTCCACGGCGTTGGCATCAGCGTGGTCAACGCCCTGAGCGAGTGGATGGAAGTTGAGGTCTACCGCGACAGCAAGGCATACAGACAAAAATATGAACGGGGTGACCCGGCCACGGAGCTGGAAGAGGTTGGGCAGACCGACCGGCACGGAACGAGGGTGAACTTCAAACCGGACGCGGAGATCTTCGAGACAACGGAATTCGACTACCCGACCCTGTCCAGGCGGTTGCGGGAGCTGGCATTCCTTAACAAGGGCATCAGGATCTCGATAAAGGACGAGAACAAAGAGCAGGAAGAGATCTTTCAGTATGACGGCGGACTCAAGGAATTTGTTGAGTACCTCAACAAGAACAAGGTGCCCATTCACAAGGACATCATCTACGTTCAGAAGGAGCTGCCGGAATCGGACAACAGACTCAGCCTTGAGATCGGCTTTCAGTATAACGACTCCTACAGGACCAACCTCTACAGCTACGTAAACAACATCTTCACCAAAGAGGGCGGGACCCACGTCAGCGGCTTCAGGTCATCCCTTACGCGGACGCTGAATCGGTACGCAAAGCGAAACAACCTCATCAAGGAGAACCAGAAGGCCCTCTCCGGGGAAGATCTTCTCGAGGGATTGACGTGCATCATTCACGCGAAGGTCGGGATTGACCCCCAGTTTGAGGGGCAGACGAAGTCCAAGCTCGGAAACAGGGATGTCGCCGGCCAGGTCGACGCCATCGTGAGCGAGCAGTTCTCGGCTTATCTGGAGGAAAATCCGTCAAGCGCGAAAGCGATCGTCCAGAAGGCGGTGGTTGCGGCCCAGGCCAGGGAGGCGGCCCGAAAGCAGCGAGAGCTGGTAAGGCGAAAGGGCCTGTTGAGCAGCGGGGGACTCCCCGGAAAGCTTGCGGACTGCTCTAGCCGCAATTCCGAGGAAACAGAGCTCTACCTGGTCGAGGGCGACAGTGCCGGGGGCAGCGCAAAGGCCGGGCGGGACAGAAAGTTCCAGGCGATTCTTCCCCTCAAGGGGAAGATAATCAACGTTGAAAAGGCGCGCCTGGACAAGGTGCTCGGACACAACGAGATCAGGACGATCATCACCGCCCTCGGGACCGGAATCGGCGACGACTTCGAAATCGACAAGCTGCGCTACAATCGCATCATCATCATGACCGATGCCGACGTGGACGGCTCGCACATCCGGACGCTGCTCCTCACGTTTTTCTACAGACAGTACCGGGAACTCATCGAGGACGGACATCTCTATGTGGCGCAGCCGCCGCTCTACAGGATCAAGAAGAGAAAGAAAGAGCAGTATATACTGAGCGACCGGGAATTCGTCGATGCGATGATAGAACTCGGCACCGAAGGGTCAAGGCTCACCGCTTCGGGCGGCGAAGTGGTTATTGAAGGAGAGAGCCTTAAAAAACTGCTTGAGGCGGTCACGGAGATGGAAGAACTGGTCGCCTCTCTCGAGAGGCGCGGCCTGGCTTTTCGAGATCTCTTGTGCGGAGGTGAACATACCACCATACCCGCCATGTTTGTCCAGACAAAAGGCGGCGATAAGAAACTCCTGAACGACACAGAGGATTACCACCGATTCAGGGAAAGCCTTGCCCGGGAGAAAGGCGGGCCGGTATCCATCTGGGAGGAGGGGGGCGATCTGGAGGACCGCGAACAGGCAGACGCGGAGGTGTATCACCTGCGGGAATCGAAAAAACTCGCTGTCCACCTCAAGACCATTCGGAGCCTGGGCCTGGATCCGGCACTCTTTGAGAACGGAGACGACCAGAGCTTCAAGGTTGTGGAAGACAGCGGAGAAGAACACCACCTGTCGAAGATTCGAAGCGTGATCGCGGTGTTCAAGGACATCGGACAGAAAGGCGTCGACATTCAGAGGTTCAAGGGCCTTGGCGAGATGAACCCGGATCAGCTCTGGGAAACCACGATGAACCCCCTAAAGCGCTCCCTGTTAAGGGTCCGCCTTGAAGACGCATACAAGGCGGAGGAGATATTCAGTATTCTCATGGGAACCCAGGTCGAGCCGAGAAAAGAATTCATTGAAACGTATGCGCGAGAGGCAAAGAACCTCGACGTGTAGGCCGCCCGAGATTTCACCCGGCGGGCTTGACCCGGCGCAACCCCCCGCCCCCGAGCGCAGTTACACCCACCCGGGACGAACAGGTGCGAAAAATCCACGGCCCGGGTCTCATGAGAGCGCTCGTTTCCTTCCGATACGTTGAACGCGGCAAGTTCCGCCCGATCCGCTCCATGAATACGGCCAGCACAGGGGATCGATGCGCCGCAGCGAGTTCAGCCGCATTCATGTTGCCGGGCGCCAGGACACGAGTTGAATCCGGGAATTGTGCAATGAGATACATCGCAAAGATGCTGAAGAAGAGGCTCGGAGAGCTCCTGATCGACGAGGGCCTGGTCACGAGCGACCAGGTGGTGGATGCGCTGAAGGAACAGAAGAAGACGGGGCGGCCGATCGGCGAGATCCTGGTCTCCTACGGCGTGGTTTCGGAATGGGACATCACCTGGACCCTGGCCAACCAGTTTCAGTTACCCTTCCTCAACGCATCTAAATATTTCATCTCTCCGGAAGTCAGGGATCTGATTCCTCCGGAGATGCTCCATCGACTCCAGTGTATTCCGCTAGACCGCTTTGACAACATCCTGATCCTGGCCGTGGCCGACATTCTCAACCACAAGAAGTTCGAGGAGCTCGAGTCCGTTACCGGATGTGAGATGTTCCTCTACGTCGGCCTGCCGTCAGAAATCACCCAGGTCCTTTCCAAGGAGTTTCCGCTGGATGGCCTGCCGACCCGCGGCCGCAAAGGCCAGAAGGCGCCACAGGACGCCGAGGCCCAGCTCGAGGCGGCGGCCAAGGGCGAGTGGGAGAAGCTCTTTGACGCGGCGAACGAGAACGTTTTGAGCGACATCAGGCCGTTACAGCCCGACGACGAGGGGGACTGAGAGACGTCCGATCAGGTCGCCCCCGCGGGGACATATTTCCCCGCGGGGACATATTGTTGACGAGGTCCCCGGCATCTGTAATAATTCCCGGTTGATCCACAGAGTCTGTAATCTCCTCGAGCCAGTGCACCTGTTTGAAAGAGCCTGAATCGTGTTCGGTTTCTGGACCCCGGGCATACCGGAAATCATAATCATACTGGTCATAGCCCTCCTTCTTTTCGGGAAGCGCCTTCCCGAGGTCAGTAGATCCCTGGGCAAGGGCATCGTGGAATTCAAGAAGGGCATCAAGGGCATCGAGGACGACATTGATGGAGACATCCAAGGAGACATAGGAGACATCAAGGCCGACATCGAAAAAGCGTCCTCTCCGCCGGCCTCCCTTCCTCCGCCCGCAAAACCCTCAGATGTCCCGTCAGGCGAATCGCCAGATCAGCCCCCAGGCGACGTCGGCGACTACGGCGACTACGGTGACGAGCAGGCGACTAACAAACAAGGCGACGCCAATCAGTAATCCCCCCAGTACTGCCCTTGCGCGCGCTGCCACCGCTTCCTGGAAATCTTCTGGAAGAACTCCACGGGCGCGAAGGCGATGCGGAAGCCGTGGTCTCCACTTCCCCCGTCGTCGTAGAATTCCAGCTCCAGCCGAAAGCGGTGAAAATTTCTTCCGATGACGTACTTCTGGTACAGGGGAGCCCCGTTTCGGTAATCGTACTGATAATATCCGCCCACGGACCATTTCTTTCCCAGCCGGGCCTCCAGACCGCCGGTGAACACGTTGGACAGCTTCTTGGCGAACCGGTGGCCGACGTAAAACAGCGCGTTGCTCTTTTCCAATCCTGGGATCTTGCCGAGACCGCCGAGGACGCCAATGTTGGTGATCACGGCATCGTCCTCTTCCCAGTCGATGAGGGTGTCCGCGAGAAGGATGAACGGAGCGACGCCGGCCTTCAGGTCTATGAAGAGGGGCCCCTCGGCTCTGCCGAGGTTATCGCGCTCCTCCTCGGGGTAAAACACCATCTCCGTGTTCAGCTCGAGGAAGTCGAGGGCGGTTTTCCCCTGTTTCACCTGGAGTTTGTTTTGAAGGCGAACGGTGATTGCTTCGAACTCGTTGACCCGGTCCTTCTCGTCCAGAGGAATGATCCTCTGGGATTCAAGACTCACGTCGTAAGTGTTGCTGTAGAACGCCTCGGGAACCACAAGGTGCCGGACATCCATGCCGAAAAACGCCTTCTCGTACGTCTTCCAGAACTGGGTATGCAGGCGAATTCCCATGGTCCATGCGTTACGGTCGACGCTGCCGCTGTCTTGATAGAAGTTGCCGTTGTTAGCGATTGGCTCATCCATGCTCTCGCTCCAGGCCGTGTACTGGCCGGCGAAGAACGGATTGATGCAGACGGGGCCGATTTTGATCGGCAGCTCCAGGCTGGCGAGCACATCCCCCCGAGATGTTGAGCGGTCGCGAAGGTTCAGCGCTTCGTCGTAACGAATCCGGCCCTGGGTTGCTTCGGCATCAAGATCGAGATAGAGGTTTGTTCCCAGGAATCCACCCGGGACAACGGGCTGGGAGAAGAGGTTTCCTGAGAGGCGAGGGACATATTCGGTCCGGGTGAAGAATTCGTTCACCCGAAAGCGGTAGAGCCCCCGGACCGTGAAATTGTCCCAGTCGCGAATGAGCCGGACATAGTTCTCCTGGGCCTTTTCGGCCCGGGCCTCTCGCTCGAAGTACTCGTAGAGGAAGTTCCTGTCGCGGATCCAGGAACCCTCCACGTCCAGCTGCAATCCGGCGGGTAGGAACTGGCGGTGAAAAGCCCGGAATCGCCCGCGGTCGATGTCCGGCGGGACGAACTTGAGTTTACGAGTCAGATCGGTGGAATCGTCGCGGATGTAATACCCCGAGACAATGCCGCGATAGTCTTCCGTTTCGTATTCTATCTCGAGGCCCTGGCCGAAACCGCGCCGGGTGTAGTTGTCCAGAAAAAGCTCCCAGGTCCCCCACTTTCTGTCGCGCCCGTCCTTGCCCTTCAGGCGGATTTCGTCTTTCCATCGGGTCTCGACGTACCCCCCGAAGCGGCTGTTGCTTCCGACGCTCAGGTGGCGCAGAGGAAAATACTTGAGTATGGAAGTTCTGCCCCACAGGTAGGGCAGGTAGAAAACGGGGAATTCCTGGATGTTCAGGGTGGCCCCCTCGAGGGCCACCGTCATGAATTCATCGTCGTGGGGTTCGACGGCAAGTTCCCGGGCGTGGATGTGATAGTGGGGGACACCGAAGTCGCACGAGGTGACACTCGCGCCCTTGCCGCGAATCCCGGAGATGGAGCTGGAAAAGGAACGGCCATCTCGCACCTGTTTTTTCAGCTGGATCCGCAGTTCGCGGGCCCGGGCCAGGAAGGGAATGGGCGGCCCCCCCTCGTTGAACCTCCCCTGGCTCAGCAGGGTGGATACGAAGCCCTGAACGATGAGAATCCGGTTTCCCACCGTGTCGAAATAGAGGCGTTCTGCCCGGAGAACGTTACCCTCGAGCTGTAGATGCACGTCCCCTTCCGCATAGATGCCCCGGATGGACCTGAAATCGATATGCCGCACCCCGGTGGCCAGGTCGCCGTAATAGGGAGGCCGGGGACGGTCGCCTTTCCGGATCCCACCCCTTGGATCCAGCCAGACCACCGCCGAGTCGCATCGAAGCGAGAGGGCCAGGTCCTGTGACTTTCCGATGAGCGAGACACCGTCCAGGGCGACGATTTTTTCCAGAGTGCGGTTGTCCCTGGTGTGTGACACGTTGAGGCGCGAATATCGGCACTGAACGTCGAACTCCCGGAGCTCCCGGGCGGCCCTTTTTAGCTTGTCTTGCTGGGCCTGTGCCGAGGAGAGGATCAGGAGCAGGAGAACGAGGGGAAGACCTAGCGCCTTCCGGAGCGGTCTTTCCGGAATGAACGCACCTCTTGCCGGGAAGGCGCAGGATCTGGTCCCGGTGAGTTTCGCCCCCGCCCGTTGACGTCTCAGGGGTTTTCCTTTCTTTGAAACCGCCGCTTGAGCCGGCCGGAGCCACTGTAGAAGTCGAACTTCCTCGTCGCCCGGTTGTAGGTCATCTTCTTGAACTCCTGGCGGCCCTCTCCCGCCTTTTCACCCCAGGCGGGCGAGCCTACGATGGTGAGAATGTTGGTCCCACGCTCCCAGAATGCCTTGTCGCACCCCCCTCTCGTGTCTTCGCCGTACTTGAACAGAACGTCGCCGGCAGCATATCCTCGCTCGACCACCCTGAAGTCGTCCTCCTCCTTGCGCTCGGTATTGTTGAGCAACAAGGCCAGCTCCTTCGATGCGGAAATCCAGGCCTCGAGTCTTCCGTCCCGGGTTCGCGACGTGACCTCCCCTCCGTCCGGAAAGCTCAGCCGGAAGAGTTCATCCGACATGCCGAGCATGCGGAATCCGTTTTTGAACTCCACGAGGATGGTTTCCCCTTTTTTCGATCCACCAAGGCCGATGGATCCGAAGACGTTCTCCTGGGACTTGAAGCGAAACGAACCGGGTCCGTATCCGATGGCCTTTGACCCGGCGCCCCCGGAAGCTTGGCCCTCCATGACGATGACGGGAACGGTCAGCAGAAAGTCTCCCTCCTCGGGGCGCCCAGGATCGCGATATCCGAGGCGGACAGGGTGGTCCGCATCCCCAACCAGGGTGATGCGACGGGAGGAGGCTTTCGTGTCCCTGCTGTCCACGAGTTCATAGACGAGGGAGGTTGCGGCGCCCCAGTGCAAGAGGCGGTCGGTTGTTGGAGCCCACCCGGGTGCGGATTTGTCGATGCGGTCGAATCCCCGGATGCGGACAGCGTCATCGGCGCGGAAGTACCGGACGTCCCGGGCCTCCGTCCACCCCATCACCGCCGAATCCGCCTCGAGCTCGAGGACCTTGACGCTCGCTTTTTGCTCGCCGCTCCCGGGAACCACGAAAGAACCGCCAATGGGAAAGATGCGGGCGAAGACGCCGGTCTCCGCCACTACGCTTCTCTCCGCACCATCCACCAGAAGCCGATTTCCCTCGAGGACGGCCCTGCCACCGACTCTGTTCACGGCGGTAATTCTCGCGGGGAGGCCGACGAGCATTCCCGACCCGGATCGCTTCGGGGCGCCCTCCGGCGGCGATTTCAGCGCCCTCGTGTCGAGAACAAGGCTGTCGCCGCTGGCACGAAAAGAATCACCCGCCTCCACGACCACGTTATCTAGCGCGCGAAAACTCGAGGGTTCGATGCCCGCTCGGTTCTTGCTCTTCCCGTGAGTGGATGAGAACGAAAGGTCCTGGCAGTAGAGGCGAATGGGTTCCGCGGAAATTTCCTGCTGTGTCACCTTCACCAAACCCGCGAAGCGAACATCGCTGGTCACGAGCTCTTTCCCGTCTCGTTTCTTCGTCCGCACAAGATCGAAGGTGGCCCGGTCTCCCTCGACGAGAATGTGGCCGCTCGCCTCGGAGGGCCTGTCCGCAGATACCGGAGGCGCCAGGGAAAAGGAGCGGAGAAAATCCTCGAGGCCCGGCGTGGAGCGTCGGGAAGCGACGGGGTGGTTCAAGGACGGCCGGCCGGTGGCTTCGATGCGCCAGTGGTCAGGATCCCTGGCGACTCCCCGCACCTCCTCGGCCTCGAGGTTGCCGAGGAGGGTTTCGATCCGGACGTGGCCGGTTCCGATGAAGTCGAGCAGGCGCTTTTTTTCGTCGTGCCGGGTGAGGACAAATCGATCCCTGATCTTGATCCGCGAGGAGCCCGGAAGCCACGAGGAGGTTCTTCTGTTGTCGCCTCGCACCAGGTCCTTCATGTCGACGACGATGTTTTTCGTGAGCGAAAGGCTTCCGCGCCAGTTCTTGGCGTCCTGGCCAATGTTATCCAGGGCGATTTCCCGATCGCTCCGGGCGTGAAAATGTCCGCGGCCTGCTCTTGTTCCCGTAAAGTAGCCCTCGATCTCTGGAGGAGCGTGGCGCAAGCCGGCAACGTGTATGGGGGTTCCCAACAGAATTCCGGACCGGAAAACGGTTGCCGACCACCCAAAGATCCGAATTCGAACCGGCCTCGAGCCCTTGAAGTCCGCCATGGCTCTCTCGCCGCGCGCGGTCACGTCGCTGTCGTACGCAATGCCTGCGCTTCCGCCGTTTCCCGTGCGCCCGTGCCGCGAGCGGATCTGCACCCGGCCGCGCGCTTCGGTCGACGTGATCTGCCTTTCCTGGATCCGAACGTGGAGAAAATCGCAACGCAGGTCCACCCTCAGGTTGTCCATGCCGCCCCTTTTCAGGTTCTTGGTCCGGGTGAAGTCTTCGGCATGAACGGTATTGTGGAGCTGCAGTGCGTCCACGACGACCGGATCGCCCTTTTTCCGGGACGGCAACCGCCGGAGCACGAGGTGGGCCGGCCCGTCGCAGGAAATCCGTGACCGGTGATCCACCACTCGCCTCCCCTGCTTTTTCTCGGGGCGATGCGCCCGGGCGTCCGTGGCATCGAATCGGATCCCGCGGAGGAGCGTGATGGCTCCGCGGTCCGACGCGCTCCGGTTCTTCGAGTCCACGAGGCGGCTGCGGAGCCCCGTGCCGGACAGTTCGTAGGACGCGTCGGGCGTAAAGAGGCTGACGAGACTGTCGGAATACACCCGCAGCACCGACCGGTCGTGCCGGTCCACCGGAAAGCAGGTCAGGCGGTCAGTACGGGCCTCGAGGACGGGGATCACCCCCTCGAACAGGGTGATCTTCACCCCGTCGGGCGGACTTCCGTAGAAATGGATCCACTGCGCCTCGTCGCGGGAGATCCGCTCAGCCATGGTGGCCTGGATCCGGACATGCGAGATTCTGCGCTTTTTTCCCGCGCGGGCCTTTTCGCCCCGCTCCACGGCTCCGGAGGTCTTCGCCCCCGCCGCTCTGGCATCCAGGATCGTGGGCGGAACGTATCCGGCCACGGCCTCGAAGAGATTTCGGCGCTCCAGGCTCTTGTCGGGCAGATTCTTGCCGACCTCGCGAACGAAGACGGCGCTCTGAACCTGCACCACGTCACGACTTTTGATCTCTGCCTTTCGGCCGCGAAGTTCGGCAATGGGCTGGAAGAGACTCCCTGTCTCCCCGCGAGAGGGGATCTTTTCGTGGAGAGTGAGGACCACGTCCCGGATGGGATTGATCTGGACGCCGCGACCGACTGGATCGATTCGGGTGCCCATGTCGCCCAAGGGGCCCGTGTCGATGTTCGGGGTCTCCGCCGGCTTGTCCGGAGTGTCCCGGAGCGTCGCCAGATAGAGGATTGCCGCTCCGGCAAGGAGAACCACAAAAAAGCGGAATACCAGCCGTTTCACCGGTCAAACAGCTCCCATACTTTTTTCCATCCACCGGAGGCCTTGAGCAGGGCTTCGATGACCTCGCGAACAGCGCCCTGGCCGCCCCGGGCGCGCGTCACCATGTGTGCGACATCCAGGATGAGGGGGTGCGCATCCGCGGGAGCCGCAGAGAAGCCGGCTCGCTTCATGGGGGCCAGGTCGATGAGGTCATCGCCCATGTAACAGACATCCTTATCCGTCAGGCCGTTCTTCTCGAGGATTTTCTCGTAGACGGTGAGCTTGTCGCCGATCCCTTGATGTACTTCTTCGATCTTCAACTGGCGGGCCCGATGTTCCACCACCTCTGCCGTGCGGCCGGAAATGAGAGCCGTACAGACTCCGGCATGGTGGAGCATGTAGAGGCCGAGTCCGTCCCGGGCGTGGAACTGCTTGGACTCCTTCCCGCGGTCGTCCATTATGATGGTGCCGTCGGTGAGAACCCCGTCCACGTCCAGGATCATCAGCTTGATTCCGGGGGGTGCGTTCATGGTTGCCGTTCTTTGTTCACAGAGAGTTCAGTCATCACGGGCCGGGCGAAATTCCATGTCGCCCCGGTTGCGTCTTCTCCCCGGCGGGGAACACGTGAATCCAACGCGGCAAGGAGAGAATCATCCCTTGCCGAGGTCAAGAAGGTCTTGCACGTCGATCAGTCCCACCGGGCGCTGTTCATCGTCCACGACGGGTAGCTGGTCGAGTTTCTTTTCCTGCATGATGTTGTAGGCCTTCGAGGCCAGCTGTTTGAAGTGGATAACCTTCGGGTCCCTGGTCATCATTCCCCGAACGGGCTGATCCAGAAAGTCGCGGTTGCCCGCGGCCAGCCTTCGCACGATGTCACCGTCCGTGACGAAGCCCGCGAGAATTCCGTCCTCATTCACTACTGAGGCCGCTCCCGGGCGACCCGGCGTGGTGTTGATGCGGTCGAGAACCTGGCAGCAGAGCAGGTTTTCTTCCACGACGGTTTGGTACCGGCCCTTACGCATGATTTCCTCCACCCTCATGAGCCTTCGGCCCAGGGAGCCTGCCGGGTGGAAAAATGCGAACTCTTCGCGGGTGAAACGCCTCGCCTTGGCCACGGTCATGGCGATGGCGTCGCCGACGGCGAGCATGGCGGTCGTGCTTGTGGTCGGAGCCAGGCCGATGGGACAGGCCTCAAATTCGTGACCGATCTCAAGAACCAGATCCGAGTGTTGCGCCAGGCTGGAATCGCGATTCCCGGTGACGGCGATGATGAGGGCGCCGATCCGCTTGACCGGATTGATGAGGTGCTCGATTTCCGCGGTTTCGCCGCTGTTGGACAGAGCCACGAGGAGGTCTCCCGGCCGGACTCGGCCCAGGTCGCCGTGGATGGCTTCGGCGGGATGAAGGTAGTGCGACGGGGTTCCGGTGCTGGCCATGGTGGCGGAGATCTTCTGGGCCACGAGTCCGGCCTTGCCCATGCCCGTGAGCACCACCTGGCCATTGCACTCGAGAACCATGCGTACGGCCCTCGCAAAACGTTCGTCCAGGTTTTCCGTGAGCCAGAGCAGAGCTCGAGCCTCCTGGCGGATCACCTTCCGCCCGTGTTCAAGCAGGTCCTGCGGTTCTTCGGAAGTCATGGTTCGGCCTCATTCGGCGTCGCGTCGAGCACATCTGATCCGCCCGGCCACGGCGAATATCCGCGGTATGGGCGGGGGCTCCGGCTCCCGGTGGCGGCATTCCCTTTTGCGCCGGGACGGTCAATATTGTTCAGAATATCTCATTTCCGCCCGTCCCGGCGCTCCAGGCCCAGGGATTCTACCCGCGCCCCACCCGGTCCACAACTATTCAGTCCAGCCGCAGAAGACCCCCGGGCAGTGCGCAACCACCTGAAAACAGATGACTTATCGGCGCGCTGTTTTGTCTGGGCGCCGAGTTGGCCTATAATCATCCGATATGACGTTATCCCTGATCGTGTTCCTCGCCTTCTTTTTCCTGTTCATCATGAGCGTGGTCTTCCACGAGCTGGGCCATGCCGCCGTGGCGAACTGGTGTGGAGATTCCACGGCCCGGGATCTGGGGCGCATTACCTTGAATCCCATCGCCCATATCGATCTGGTGTGGACCATCCTGATGCCGGCGGTCTTGTTCGTCCTGGTGAACGTTCCCTTCGGGGGGGCCAAGCCGGTGCCCGTGGTCCCGAGCAATTTCAGGAATCCGAAGCGCGATGATCGCCTCGTGTCTTTGGCCGGCCCGGTGGCAAACATCATCCAGGCATTTGTCTATGCCGGCCTCTTTCACCTCCTTTTCAGCGGGGCAACCGACGCCGAGATGCGCAACAATGCCCTGGCGTCGGTCCTGGTGGGCCTGGTATACGTGAATTTCCTTCTGGCGGCATTCAATCTGCTCCCCATCCCTCCCCTGGACGGATCGCATATCGTTGCCTCGTTCCTGCCGCAAGGATTGGCCAGGGCGTATCGCCGCATCGGTTTTTTTGGCATTCTGTTCCTGCTGCTCCTCCTGCAAAGCGGCGTGTGCTGGCAGGGCTTTTTCGCTACAATCAAGGCGTGTTTCTTCCTGGCCGGCATCGACTGGAAAGAGGCGTTGCCGCTGCTTCACGGCCTGTTCAGTATTCCCGGGCAGCTCGGTCTGTAGCGGGCACGAAAGGAATCGCGTGATAGACGACCCCATTCGCCCGGATTCGGGAGACGAGGCCGGATCGCCGGCGGACGGCGAGGGGGGCTCCCCCGCGGACCCGACATCCACGAGCGGCGAAGAGGCATATCGCGTCGAGCTTGATGTCTATTCCGGGCCCCTCGATCTTCTTCTGCATCTCATCAAGAAGGAGGAGATCGACATCTATGACATTCCAATTTCCAAGATCCTCGACCAGTTCATGGCTCACCTTGAAGTCCTCCGCTTGATGGAGCTGGACGAGGTGGGCGATTTCCTGGTCCTGGCCGCCAATCTCATGCTCATCAAGGCCCGCATGCTGGTTCCGGAGCCCGTGGACCTGAACCTGGCAGAGGACGAGATCGAGGATCCCCGCACAGAGCTCGTACAGAAGCTCCTGGACTACAAGCGATACAAGGAAGCCGCTCTGGATCTTGAGGGCCGGCGGTCACAGAGAAACGACCGCTTCGATCGGGGGAAGGATCGGGAAGACGAATCCGGAGCCTGCGAGGAGGAATCCGGGGCCTTGACTGTGGAGCTCTGGGACCTGGTCGAGGCCTTTGCACGTATCGTCCGTGAGGTAACCGCGGGGCGGACAGTTGTCGAGTTTGCCGATGACGACCGCCCCATTCACGAATACATGGAAGAGATCGTGGGCCGACTGTCCCGGAGGGGCTCGTTCCACATGGAATCCCTGTTTGATGGCGTGGACAGCCGCTCCCAGATGATTTCTTATTTCATGGCCGTTCTGGAGCTGATGCGGAAGAAGCAGATTTTCGCCACCCAAAACACGCCGTTCGGCCCGATCCTGATCGAAGCACCCGAGATGGGCGAGGCCGCTCCAGAGTTCGACGAGGTGGAGGCCCGGGATGTCCATCACGAAACGGCGAGGACGGCTTCCGGAACGGGGCAAGACCGGCGGGATACGGACGGGGAGGATGTGGGGTAACAGCCCGTGGACGTCGTTTTTTTCGGAACGCCCGAATTCGCCGTTCCTTCCCTGAGGGCCCTCATCGAAGCTCCGGGCCATCGGGTCGTCGGCGTGATCACCCAACCGGATCGGCCCAGGGGCCGCGGAAGGAAGCTCTTGCCCCCCCCGATCAAGACCGCCGCCGAGGCCGCGGGACTGCCTCTACACCAGGCCGAGGACGCCAACGGCGAGGAGACGCTCTCCTGGATCCGGGACCGGTCACCTGATATCGTGGTCGTGGTGGCCTTCGGCCAGTTCCTGAGGAAAACCCTGCGGGACCTGCCGCCCATGGGTTGTATCAATCTGCACGCCTCCCTTCTCCCGAGGTATCGAGGCGCGGCTCCAATTCATGCCGCAATCCGGGCCGGCGATTCCGAGACCGGGGTGAGCGTCATGCGGGTCGAGAAGCGCATGGACGCCGGATCAGTTTTTGCCCGAGCGGCCACGCAGATCAGAGACGATGAAAACGTCGGCGATCTGGAGCCGCGCCTGGCGGAGATGGGGGCCGACCTCCTCGTCGACGTCCTGGAGAAGCTGGAGTCGGGAGAGGCAAGAGCCATCCCCCAGGACGAGGCCGAGGCCACGCATGCAGACCGCATTGGAAGAGCCGATCGACAGGTGGACTGGTGCAGCCCCGCCGCCGTGATCCACAACCAGGTGCGCGGATTGACGCCCCATCCCGGGGCCGTCACCACTTTCGAATCCCGATCGGGAGCGACCGTGCCGATTCGTATCACGCGGACGGCCCTGGCGGCCCGAGCGCCCACGTCGAGCGGCGAAGGTACGGTTCTTGGCGTCGAAGGACGGGGGGTTCGAGTTTGCGCGCGGGAAGGCGGCCTTCGGGTCCTGCGGTTGATCCCGGCCGGGGGCCGGGAAATGGATGCTTCCGAGTTCTTGACCGGCCGCGGCCGCGGTGGGGGGCGTTTTGTGGGACCGATTCCGAAGAGCAAATAATTCGAGGCGGAAACCTCCGGACACCACCATGACCCGTCATATCCGAGAAATGGCCGTTGACTCGCTGTGGCTGGCCGAGAGGCGCGGCCGGTTCGTCGATGACATTCTGGCCGGGGTTTATCCGCGGGGATTGAGGGCTTCCCGGCGCGCCCTGTTGACCGAGATTACACACGGCTCGATGCGTCGCCGCGGCACCCTGGATTTCATCCTGGACCGCTACCGGCCCCTGAAGGACGTCAAGCCCCGGCTGCTCTGGATCCTGCGGGTGGCCCTGTATCAGATGGGTTTTCTGTCCAGAGTGCCGGACAGGGTGGCGGTGGACGCGGCCGTGGATCAGGCCAAGGCGACGTTTGGTTCCGGCGGGGGGAGGCTGACAAACGCTCTCCTACGCCGCGTTCAGCGGGACTGGATCCGGCTTCCGGTTTCGTCCGGGGAAGAAGATCCCCGGCGGGACGTCCTCTGCTCCCGGGTCGAAGTGTGGCGGGGTCCAGACGATGCGTTTCCCGATCCCGTTACCGGCCTGGCCGCCAACCTGGCCCCGCGTTTTTCCATGCCGGAATGGATTGTGGCCCGGTGGATCGAGGCCCACGGCAGGGAAGAGGCCTTGAAGCTGGTCGCCGCGCAAAACAGCCGCCCGAAGATGCATTGCTGGATCGATCCGGTAGCCGGCGAGATCGAGGCCGTGCAGGCGGAGCTCCTCGGCGAGGGGATCGAAGGCGAAGCCACGCCTGTTGGGCTGAGAATCACGCGTGGGGCCTCGAAGGTCTTCAACAGCCTGGCGTTTCGAGCCGGGAAGTTCCTGATACAGGACGAGACGTCCGCTTCCGTGGTTCCCTACCTCGGTGTTCATGAAGGAGATCGTGTCCTCGAGGTCGGAGCGGCGCCGGGTGGCAAGACCATTGCCCTGGCCAGGGCCGTGGGGCGGGAAGGGCGGGTGGTGGCCCTGGACAGGTCGAAGAAACGCCTCGAGCTCCTGGGCGAGAACCTGAATCGATTCGGTCTTCTCGACCGGGTGGAAGCGGTTGTCGGAGACGGTACCCGCCTGCCAGCAGATTTCCACGGCGCCTTTGATCGGATTCTACTGGACGTTCCCTGTTCGAACACCGGGGTGCTGTCGCGCAGGCCGGAGGCCAGGTGGCGCCTGACGCCCGGGGCCATTGTATCCCTGGCCGAGATCCAGAGGGCCATGCTGGCCCAAGGGCTCAAAGCCCTTCATCCCGGCACGGGTCTTCTCGTCTACAGCACCTGCAGCATCGAGCCGGAAGAGAATCGGGCCGTCTCGGCTTCGGGGCGGGAGCGTGGCGAGGTGGAGGCGGAGGAGCTGGTCTTGCCCGACGAAAATCGGGACGGAGGATATAAGGCCAGGCTGAGAAAGAAGTAAGGGGCGGCAACGGCCCCAGGGGTTGTGGCGGCTCCAGGGAGGTGCTAATAATATTTAGCGCATTTTCGCCGAGTGAAACGACGTTTGCATCCTATCAAGAGGTCCCGGCACATCCCACATCCCACCAAGTGACTCGAGGAAGAGAGACAATCCACATGGCCAGATTCAACCGAAGCGACAGAGGATCGTCACGCCCCGGCCGAGGGTCGAGCCGCCGGCCCACGAGGTCGGGCGCTCCCGCAGGAAGGCGAAGCGCCACCGTGCGAGGCGCCCGGGTGAACGGAAGAAGGACGACGACCCGCTCCGGAGAGGCCGTGAGGCCGCGCGGGAACACCGGCCTGATCATCGGGGGTGTATCGGTGGGTATCGTGGTCATCATCGCTCTCATCGTGGTCGCTGCCGGCTCGGGCGAGGAGAAGAAGCGCCCCAAGAAGAGCAAAAAAAAGGCGGAAGTCGTGGATGTCATGCCCAGGGCTTCGACCCCCTCCCCCATTGCCTCGCGCATACCCAAGAAAGAAATCCAGCCCATCAAGAAATCCAAAACCAAGCCGAGCAAGCCCGACAGCTACTACCGCAAGTTCCTGGACGAGAAGCTCTGGACCGAGGCCAAGGGCTACGCGAACGAGGCCAACCAGATGCTTCGGGACCTGAAGGAGGGAATCATTCCTCCCGGCATGAACAGAAAATCCGTGAAGAAAAAGGCCCGGGAGCTGCTCTGCATGGCCGCCGAGAAGGGGTCTGAGTTCATGTCCCCCCTCGACAACAGAAGAGAAGAAGCCGAGAGTTTCATCAAGCTCTACGAAGACATCATGATGAAGTGGATCCGGAAGTCTCGGGAGCTCCTCTTCGACTCCAGGAATTGAGTCGGGGTCAGGGTGGCGGCCTCGGCGTCTTCAACCCGCCGCACGAGCCAGGGGCTCGCCCTGGCGTATAACACCAACGGATTCGTCCACCATCGCCTCGAGGATGCTTTCAGGATCCTGAGTCGCCTGGGTTACCAGGGCGTGGCCTTGACCGTGGACTCAAACCACCTGAATCCCGAAACCACCACCACCCGTGCGGTGGGCCGGACACGACGCCTTCTGGAATCTCTCGGGCTACGCGTTGCCGTCGAGACGGGGGCGCGGTTCATCCTCGACCCACTCAGAAAACACCACCCTTCCCTGCTGAGCCGTCGCGGCTGGCGCAGGCGGAGCGAATTCGTGATCCAGTGCCTCGATGTTGCACGGGGGCTGGATGCCGGGGTGGTGAGCATGGGGTCCGGGAGTCCAGACTCCGGGGCCGACGAGCACGAAAGCCTGAAGCGACTGGCCGATCGGTGCCGCGTTCTGGCCGACGAGGCATGCGCCCGCGGGGTGAAGCTCGCCCTTGAGCCTGAACCGGGTATGTTCATCCACGACATGGAGGGGTATCGGCGGCTGCGTCGCCTGGTGGACAGCGAGGCGTTCGGCCTGACGCTCGACCTCGGCCACCTCCATTGCACGGGTGAGGTGCCGGTCGAGGATCGGCTCGAGGCGTTTCGGGACGACCTCCTTCATGTCCACGCCGAGGACATGGTGCGGGGCGTACACGAACATCTACCGTTCGGGAAGGGAGAGATGGACTACCGGCCCATCGTGCGAAAACTGGAGTCCATGGAGTTTTCGGGGCTCGTGGGCGTCGAGCTTTCGCGAGACTCCCACCGCGCCGTGGAGGCGGCGACCGAAGCGATGGAGTTTCTGACGCGCCTGATGGGGGAGTCCTGAGTCCCGGTCGCTGTTACCAGAAACTACTTGGGTTTGTCCAGGTCCCGGAAGAAGGTCTCCGAGTCCTTCAGGTTTTCGAGATAGCGGCGGAAGCGCTTCCAGGTATCGGGAGGAACGCCCTTGCCGCGCTTTGTCCCGCGGATGATGGCCGGAACAACCCAGGCCTCGAGAACCGCATGGGCGGAAAACACGCGCCCATCCTCCTGGTTCATCAGGGTCAGGATCTTGAGCTTGACCAGACTTCGATCCGCATCAAAAAGGCCCAGGTTGCGCAGGTATTCCTGCTTGCTCCGGCTGACGAGCTTCAGGAGCTCCACCACCGGGGCAGAGCCGTCTCCCTGAAAGAGCTCGCGAAAGAGCAGGGCCATGGTGACCTGCTCCTCTATTTCGGTCAGGCCTTGCGATTCCAGAAATCGAATCGGCGCCAGGAGGGACCGGTCTTCAGTGCGGTCCCGGCGAGAGCGCATCCGGTCGAGGTGGGCGTCGATCTGCGATTGGATGTATCGAACGGGCGCTTCGCCCGGGGGAATCACTTCCTCCCAGTCCTCGATCTCGAAGAGAGAGTTTGCTCTCTTGTGAAGAAATCCATGGAGCTTGAGGTGGTCGAGAAGGACGTCCTCGCTTTTTTTGTAAGGCAGAGGCTCTGTATCATTACCGGCATTTTTTTCATCGATGATCCGGGCGAAGGCCTGGAACGCCCAGGCGCTCAAAGTGAACTCGGTCCCGAGAAGGTCCTCTGGATTGCTGTCCTCGTCCCTGGAGACAACGACCCGGGTGGACCGGAGCCTGCCGGTCGAACGAAGGATGTGCAGGTCGCGTAGAATATCATAGGAGCCGCCGCCCAACCGCTTCAGGATCTTCTGTCCCGACAGGTAGGGATCGGCGAAAGAAATCCTGCGCCGGAGAAGCATGAGCAGGATCAATCCCTCTTTCTGAGTGAAGGCGCGTCTTTTCATCAACTCGCCGAGAAGGCCAGCCCCCCCTTTTTGTTTCAGGTCACGAAGATGGCGCCGGATGTCGAGGACCGCCTGCTTTCGATTTTCAACCAGCTTGGCCGGATCTTCGAGTCGACTTCCGGCCCAGGCCATGTCTGCAAGCTTCAACAGGTCTTTCAGATGGTAACGTGGATTCATGTGGTATGTGGGCATGAGTGGAAAAAGGAAAAACAACCAGGCCCCCAGGCTGGACTTTCAGGATAACTACCGAAATAATAATAAGTAACACAGGCGCTGTCAAGTGCCGTAGCCGGGCGGAGCGTCTCGCATCGAGATCTTCGGATCCCCCCGGGATCACGAGGCGGAAACGAGCTGCCAGGACAGACCACCAGAGGAATACCATGGCCGGGACCCGACGAGGAAAGAGATATCTCTTCCAGGCCCTGTTCCTGGTCGCTGGTTTGGCGGGCATTCTGGGGGTGCGAGCGTTTGTCCTGGAGGGTTACTTCATTCCTTCGCCCTCGATGGAGCCCACTTTCATGGGCGATCCGGAATCGGGCGACAAGGTCGTTGTGGACAAGACCTGCTTCATCTGGGATGACCCGAGCCGCTGGATGATCGCGGTCTTTTCCAGGCAGGACAGGTCGGGCGCTTACATCAAGCGCATCGTTGGATTGCCGGGCGACGAGCTCCGTATCTCCCGGGGAGATGTTTTCAACCACCAGGAGATCTTGAGGAAGCCTCTGGATCGCCTCGACGACCTCCTGATCCCCGTCTATGTATCCGGAAAGGACTTTGGCCGGTTCTCGGAGGTCTGGCGCCTCGAAAAGGGCACAGGGGTCTTGAAAGAGAAAGGACTGGATCTCCTTCCCGGCGGGAGAGGGGATCTGATCCTGCAGACGAACCGGGAAGTCAACGACGGGTACATCGACGACCAGGGCACCTATTGCCAGGGTTCCCATCCGGTGGGCGATCTTGAGGTAGCGCTGGCATTTCATCCTGGCGCTGGCCTTACGGGGATCGAAATCGGAATTCGGGACGGCTGGGACAAGATCCGCGTCTGTTTCGATACTCGCGGACCCGCTCGGGTCTTCCTGCCCCGGGAAAAGCCGTTTGATCTGGACGGGAGCCGGCTCAAAACCACGGGACGCCAGCTTCTGACGGTCTCGAACATCGACGACCGGCTCGTTGTCAAGGTGGCCGGAGAGTGCCTGCTCGGAAGCGCGTACATTTCTGAAAACCGGGTCCGGGAGATCGGGCCCGATTTCAGGAAGAACATGGTCGAGGTCGTTTTCCGGGGAGGGGGGGCCCTGCTCACGGGCCTGACTTTGAAGCGGGACCTCTTCTACACCCGATCCGGAGACCTCGCCACCAGGGAATCGCTCCGGGTGCAGGAGGGCTGCTACTTCCTGCTGGGGGACAACAGCGCAAACAGCTCGGACAGCCGGCAGTGGGGTCTTGTGCACCGAAGGCGCCTGATAGGAACCCCGGTGGCGATCCTCTGGCCCCTGAAGCGATTTCGGGTCTTCTGAAAACGGCTCCATGGGGGGGGCAGATCTCGGGGAATTTTGCCCCAATTTCCTTCTCCCACGCGGAAGAATCACCCGAATTCCCCCTCGAGCAGCCGAGCTTCCCCACATAACCGTCGCATAAGACCGTTTTTATGAAGGCCTGGCCACAATCTGTTTTCGGGATCCGGAGGCATGGGGTTTGCATTGCGGGGTCTCATTCGGTTCAGAAGGGCGGCTCGAACAGGAGGAAGAGACCCATGAGCTACTATTCGGAAAGCATGTGGTGCAAGACCTGCAAGGATTACGTGCACTACCTGCAGAGCACCGAGCAGTCCTATTGTGTCGAATGCGGCTCCAAGGTTCAGTTCTTCAAGGACGAAGACCTGAAGAGGATCAGGAAAGTCCTGGGTCTGGGCCCGAGTGAGAAGAAAAAAAGGTCCAGAGCCTCGTGATCGCTCCTCAGGGTGAAGGGCCTCCAACCAGGAGTGTTCAGAAGGCTGGAGATGGGGTTGATTCGGGTCGGATCGCAGGGGATTACTGGCGGGCTAGCGGGTCAAGCTCTTGCTATATAAGGACATAAAAAATAGCCGAGAGATTGTAGATAGAAAAGGAGATTTTAGGGGACATTTTTTGGGGGAATCCCTCGGCTATTGGATATTTGTCCAGTGAGTTGGACCAAAAGGGTCCCTGGATCCTGTCTTTTCAAAGAACAATTGATGGTTTCCCACCCCCATGGAGAACTGGTCTGTGGCGCTGATGGGTGAAGATTGCGACTCTGAGGGTGGACAAACCTTAACCGCCGACGGGGATCTTATCATGAGACGAGGATATGGCAAGTATTTCAATTCATACTTTTTGAATAATTTCGCAAACCGTTTGTTTCTCAATGCTTGCGCGGCACAAAATCCTGGGTAACGGCGGAAGTCCTGCCAGTTGAACTGGTTACCATTGCAGAAACGAGGCTCTGAAAACAGGATGTTTCCGGGCGCCGAATCCACAGGGGTCGTGCCCGCGGGGTGAAAAACACCCTGCCCAGACCC
This sequence comes from uncultured Planctomycetota bacterium, assembly GCA_964485695.1. Classification (GTDB taxonomy): domain Bacteria; phylum Planctomycetota; class JAFGQW01; order JAFGQW01; family JAFGQW01; genus CAZAKZ01. The sequence goes on from CAZAKZ010000012.1 coordinate 67,201, forward strand.
TGGCTACACAAGCTAAAGATCATATTGACAAGGGATTACGTCGGGAGCTCCCGTGGGAGGCAACCGCCTTGGGGAGGACTCTCGGCCTGAACGCAAGTCTCCCGGTTCCAAGACAGGACAAGAGGCCTGCAATTGGTGCCCGAAGCCATCGAATTGCTTCATATCAAGGGGTTCAAAAATCACCCGATAATAAAGATGCGACCCGGTCCCTGGGTTTGAGCTCTCGTGATTTCGGCATCCCGCGACTTTGAGAAGCACCCCTTGCATGGAAGGTCCGTACCTGGAGTGCGCAGGCCACCTGGCCCGGCGCGCACCGGGGAATTCAGAAATGTAGATGACCAAGTTCATACCGGGATACATCCTAACGCTGCTGATTGCGGCCACCGCCACTGCAGGCGACCGGGAGGTCACCGAGGCAGATGCGCCTGAAAAGGTTCTGGTGGCCGCTTACCGCCGCATTCCCGGATTTCTGGACTCTTCCAGGTCGCTCCGTTCCCGCCATCGCACTGGAAGGCGGAGCCGGACCAGGGCCGCCCATTCCTCGATACGAGCCCCGGGAGTCCCGCGTTCTTCATCGATCCTGATCTGCGGCGACCCGAGTTGGCGGGGAATGGATCTCCAATGCCGAACCAGAGCGATTTCAGCCGATTCACCAGGGCGCCCGACTCTCTTTGGTTGGGAGCTGAACAGGCGGCCGAATGATTGTTTGGAAACTTCGGGCCGTGAGTGGGGAGCCCTGCTGAGAACCTTCCGGGCCGTGGCCCCTTCTCCCAGAGACCGCCACCTCCTCAGGCGTTATGCGAAGATCGGTCCCGGGATTCTCGCGGTATCGTCCTGGAAGAACCGCGATCCGCGGAAATCGTCGAGGGCCCGGATGTCCGGACCGGGGGCATTGCCGCACCTGCCCGGGGCGCATTCCCATTCCGTGCTCGAAGCAGAGTCCGAACCGTTCTTCCTTACCCAGCACCCCCGACATAACGCCGAGCGGCTCATGGGGCACTTTTCAGAACACCTCCTCGAGGAAAAGAGGAGGAGCCTCGCTCCGATCGAGCACGAAGTCCAGGTGTATCGGATCAACACGGTCTGCGGGCTTCCCGTTGACCGGGACGTGATGATGGGTTCCCAGCTTTTCATCGATGGTTACCTGCGAAGACGCGGCCCCCGAGCCGTGTATTCCGCGCTGGTTTCCGTGAGCAAACGAACTTCGCTGGTGGAGGGGATCTACAGGGATCTTCTCGCGGTCCGGGACAGATACTTCAGCCTCTCTCACTCTTATGGTGGCTATGAAAAAGAAACCCTGAAAGAAGAAGCCGATGAATCCGTCTCCGAGTTCGCGGACAGAAACGAAGAGCGGCTGGTTCTCCCCGATGAAACCATAGAGGAAGAGCTGGTCCGCAGACGGATGCGGGCAAAGGGCAAGATCTTCAATCCATTCAAGAAGGGGAGATTCTCCATTCGCGCATCGACCCTGGGCTTCGGGGACTGGTTCGAACTGGTCTGGAAGACGCCGAATATTCAGATCAAGGCGGCCCCGGGTCGGATGCGCTGCCGGATGGGGGGAACATTTGGAGGCTTTGAATTCGCCTCCTACGCCACCGTGCAGTGGCGGGACCGAAAAGGTAGGAGCGGCCTCGAGGTGATTCGCAGAGTCGATGAACACACTCGCCTTCGCCTGGCCGCAGGCATCAATTTCGGCCGGGAGGCGGATCAGGAACGTGACCTCGTGGACGTGATGTCATTCACCGGCGATTCCCGATACGTCTACCTGTCTCTGGAGCGGTCATTTTGACTGTGAATCGTGATGTCGCGAGAGCTTATCCGCAGGCGGTTAATTGTCTTGGGATTCCGTCCCTGATACTCTGGGTACCAGCCTGGTAGAGTTCAACGGGCGGGACACCTGGATGGCCATGAAGACATTCACGGATACGGCCGGAGCGAGTAAGCGATGAGAATCGGTCCCAGAGGGCTGTTCCTGCTGTCGGCTCTGCTGATCATTGCCGCCGTCTGGTACGTCTTCGGCGAGACGCTGGGCGGCGGATTTTTCATGGAGGACTACTATTTCCTCAAGGAAATCCGGGCCTCCGGGGGCCTTGACAGGACACTTCAGGATTTACACGGGAACTGGCTGGGTTTCACCGGATACCCGTATTACCGGCCGCTGGTCACCGCAAGCCTCGCCCTCGACCACGCCCTTTTCGGCCTGGAACCCTGGGGGTACCACCTGACGCATGTCCTTCTGCATGCGCTGAACGCCCTGCTGGTCATGGTCCTGGTGCAGCGGCTCTACCCCGGCGGGGGTGTTCCCGCCGGCCTTGCCGCGGCGCTTCTCTTCGCGACCCACCCGGTCCATCCCAATGCCGTGGGCTGGGTAGCCGCTCGGTCGGATTTGCTCGTGGGGCTTGGAACCCTGTGCATGCTCGCAGCCTATCACAGGGCCTGGGTATGTCGACGACCGGCGCCGCTCATCCTGGGCGTCACGGCTTTCGCTGCCGCACTCCTGTCCAAGGAGAGCGGGATCATGGCCCTGGTGATGACGCTCTTGCTTCCCGTGAAAGTCGGGTGGCGGCGAAGGCTGCTCACGACGCTGCCGTGCATGATTCTCCTCGCGGCCTACGGAATCGCCCGGCTCGCTTTCCTGGAAGAGGGGCTGAATCTCCACGAAAGTGCCGTGCCGGCAGTGGGTGCCCGTGGGGCGGTCGCCAGGGCCACCGGCCTCTTCTGCGAGCAGCTGATGATCGTGGTGAATTCCATCAGCACCCCGGGCCCACTCCTCGTAATGGCGGGCCTGGCCGTCATCGGCCTTTTCCGGCGGGGGGGGATTTCCCTCCTTGTCCTTGCTGTGGCCTTTCCGGTGTTCGGCCTGCTGCCGATCTTACCGATTCTCGGCAACGTGGATTCGAGCTTCTTCTTCAACTTCTCTCGTTACTGGTACCTGGCCGTCATCGGGCCGATCCTCCTTGTAGGCTTGAGCGTAGGAAGCGCCGGCCGGTGGGGGTGGATCCCCCTGGGTGCGGTCCTGGTTCTCGCCGTGATGCAAGGCCGTGAGAGCCGGGAGATATTCGACAAGTACAGGAAGAGGCCCGCAGAAATCGCGTCAGGAGTCGCAGAGTTTCTGGAAAGCGAAGGCGGAACCGACGAACACCAGCGCGTCAATGTTCTTCTCCGTGCCCACCGCGACCTGTACGGTAACGTGCACGTCAATCCGCTTGCATTCACGGCTGCCGCCACGCAGCCGTTCCGGTCGCGGGACATCCCGCTCTACCCCCTGGAAAATTCTGCGGAGAACATCGAAGAGCTGTGGCGGTTGATCCGGCTGCACGGCGGGCATCGGGAGTTTTTCATATTCACCCTGGAGCCTGGGACCGGAAAGCCGGTGGCCGTGAAGCGGTTTCCACGGGTTTCCCGGTGGACGCTCACCACCCGGGATGGGCCTTACCGGCTGGGACAAGGGCTCTGGAAGGACATCGACTGTGCCGGCCGCTCGCCTCTCAGCTTCGATGTCATCCGCCTGGAAGGGGTGACGGGCGAGGGCAACCTCCGCGTTCTCGTGGAGACGGACCGCGGCGTATTTCAGCGAGATTGCCTGGTCATGGGGAAGGACCTGGACACCACATTCGTGTTCCGCGAGGACGACGAGTTCGTCCAGGCAAGATCCATTTCCCGGATCAGGCTGGAGCCGGCCTCCACACAGGACAATCCGCTCGAAGGCGTGATTTCAGTGGAGCGCATCGTCGTGACCGATCTGGATACGGTCCGGTTTCTCGAGGCACCCGGGCATCGGTCCGGGATTCGCGTCCAGCCCGCGCCCCCGGTGTTTCGCTGGAAGTCGTCGACGCCGAGAGAGCTCGGAGTCCGATTTTTGACCGCTTTCGGCTTTGATCCGCCGGCCGGTTCGCACCCGTACAGGCCGCGAGATTTACGGAAAATCCGCGACTTGCAGAAGAAAATGGTGGTGGGAGCCAACATGGGGGCCGGCTGGTTCTGGATCTTCACGACCATGCCGGAGGCGATGGAGCGAAAGAGGCCGCTGGGCGCGCTTCTGCGTGCGGATCTCGGAATGTGAGCGGAAGTGGGTTTTTCAAGTTTTATGGAAGTGGTATCCTGTTTCTGCGACAGGACGGCTCAAATCTAGCAGCCCGTGGATAAACTGGCGCGCGGATGTGAATCCACCGACCGCCAGGGCAATTCTGATTGGAACCGGACATGACCAGGCCCGCAATCACACAGGGTTTCTTGATCCTCGCCTTGATATTGGGCGCATCGCTTCCCCTGGCGGCCCAGAAGAAGAAATACAAAGGCATACGTTGGGTGCCCAGCTACAAGGCCGCCCTCAAGGAGGGAAAGGACAGGGGGTGCGCGATTCTCGTGGTGTTGACCAACAAGTCGGCCCACGAGAACACAACCAAGAGCATTCTCGGGGACAAGGGCGTCATCCAGGCCACCAAGAACCTGGTATGCGTGGTCGGCCACGACGGCTATGACCACACACCGAAGCCGAAGAAGAAGGGCGCCAGGCGCGAGGACGCCACCTGCCCCATTTACAACATCAGGTGCGGGGACCACGTGAAGGCCTCGACCGAGATCAACGCCCGGTTCGTTCGCCGCACCGTGGTGCAGACCATTGACATCCCCCAGCACATCTATGTGGATCCGATGAACGACGAGGAGCTGTTCCGCCGCCTGGGCGGCCTGACCCGTAAGGAGATGCTCTACGACATCAGCCGTGCCCAGAAACTCGTCGGCAGGGGTATGTCTCGCAAGAGGGCCAAACCGATTCGGGCCAAGATCGAGGAGGCCCTCAGGCTCATCCAGCGGTCACAGTACAGCCGCGCCGCCCGACTCCTGGATCAGTTTCTCTCCTTCAAGAAGAAGAACAAGAAAGTCCGGTCGGCGCTCATCAAGGACGGGGATAATCTGGTCTTGGAACTCGAGTCCCGGGGGAGCAACATGATCCGG
>CAZAKZ010000013.1:0-59516 GCA_964485695.1 uncultured Planctomycetota bacterium
CGGGGCGGGGGGGCGCCCCCCGGCCCTGTGTGGCCCCGATTCAGGACAAAAACAGACCGTGGGATCGGTGGCCCGCAACAATGCGCCTCAAAAATGGCGGCCTCAAAAACGCGATTGCACACCTTGAAGAGATCAGCAGCAATTGCTTTCCATCTCGGAGGACGGGTGAAAAGGACTTCCCTCTTCGATTTCCGGAACTTTCAAACTTCACGAGTCCCCCGGCAGAGCTGGGGATTTCCCCTCAAAATGAGGCTCCGGCAAGACGCATGTGGATTCTCGGCATTGAAACCTCGGGCCCAGGCGGTGGCGTGGCCCTGGCGCGCGACGGAGAGACCGTGGATGAGGTCCCCCTTGACCGGGGACTGACCCACGGCCGAAACCTCGTTCCGGCCCTGCAGACCCTTCTCGACCGGGCGGGCCTCAGTCCGCAAGACCTGGACCTCATCGCAGTGAACCAGGGGCCCGGGTCCCATACCGGCCTCCGGGTGGGCCTCACGGCCGCCCGGACCCTGGCCTATGTTCTGGGCAAACCCTGCATCGGCGTCCGGGCCGTGGAGGCCCTCTGCGCCCGGGCTCCGGCGGACGCTCCGGCCGTGGTGGCGGCAATCGACGCCCGGATGAACCGGGTCTATGGGGGTGTTTTCCGGGGAGGGACCTGGACCGAGGCCCCTGCACTCCGGCCCGCCGAGGACCTGGCCGGAGCCACGCCCGAAGGCGCCTACCTCACCGGAACCGGCGCCGAGGTCCTCGGAACCCTCCTGAAGGACCGGTGCGACGTTTTCCTGCTGCCCGAGGCGGATCGGGTGGTGCTTGCCTCGACCGTGGCCGCGGTGGGATTCAGGGAGCGGCAACACGGCGGAGGGCCCGAGGACCTCGAGGCGATCTACTTCCAGTAGCCCGGATCAAAACCGGATCTGTCTCTGTCGTACTAGGGGATTTAACCGGGGCCAATTTTTTCGTTCCCCGGCACCACAACATGTGGGCCCGTGTCCTCGCCGATTACCCAGGGTGGAGTATCTCCTCTGAAAACCTTGCCTTGCAGAAAAAGTTTTGTTTTGAAACCGCGGGAGGATTCGGGTAAAAACCGCTCGTGGCAATCCGAAGTGGAGGCGCCGGGCGGTGCACCTCCATCGAGCATCGGACCGACCGGGACCTGGGCAGTCCTGGTTTTCGGCCTCGGGGACCGGTTTCCGGACGTTTTCCCGGTTCATTTCAGCTGTTCTCGCCGGGGGGGAAGGTATGGGGCGACCCAGAACTTGGTGTGAAATCGATCTCGAGGCCATGGGACGGAATCTGGCCGTCATCCGGGACCGGATCCCGGACACCGCGGCCCTCATCGCCGTGGTGAAGGCCAACGCCTACGGCCACGGCGCCGTCACGGTGGCGAAATTCCTCTCGACCCTGGGCGTGGAAGCATTCGCCGTGGGAGACTCCGCGGAGGGCTTGGAGCTGCGTGCCGCGGAAATCTCCGAACCCATCCTGATTCTGGGGGGCGTCATCGAAGACGAGATCGACGCGGTCGTACGCAATCGAATCACGCCCAGCATCCATTCCACCACCCGCGCCCGCCAGTACAATCTGGCCGCCCGCCGCCACCAGGTGAAGATCCCCGTCCACCTGAAGGTGGACACGGGCACCGGACGCCTGGGGGTGAGTCCGGAATTTGCGGTGTTCCTGGCCCGGGAAATCCAGGCCTCCAGCAACCTCTATCTGGAGGGGATCTTCACGCATCTGGCCACGACCCGGTTCGACGACACGGCCTCGGTCCTCTATCAGGTGCGCATGTTCGAGAAGATCCTCCAGGACCTGGAGGCCGAGGGCATCCACCCCCCCCTCGTTCACCTGGCCAATTCGGCCTACCTGTTCGGGGGCCCCTCCATTCCCGGCAACGGGGTTCGACCCGGCATCGCCCTCTACGGCATCGGCCCCCAGGGCATTCCCGTCTCGGATCTGGGCCTCAAGCCGGTGCTGTCGCTCAAGGCGCAGGTGATCTTCCTCAAGGATCTACCCCCGGGCCACCAGGTCGGGTACAACCAGACCTTCACCACCAGCGCCCCGACGCGGGTCGCGGTTCTGCCCATCGGATATAACGACGGCTACCCCTACAGCGCCCGGTCGGCCGACGTGCTGATCAAGGGGCGCCGGGCCTCGGTCATCGGAACGGTGACCATGGATTACCTCTGCGTGGACGTGACGCACATCCCCGATGTGGAGACGGGCACCACGGCCACCCTCATCGGACGCGATGGAGACATGGAGATCACCCTGGCGGAGCTGGCGGAAACCGCGGGCACCGTGCCCTATGCCATTCCCTGCCTGCTCGGCTCCAGGGTCAAGCGCAGAATCCGCTGGCCCAGCGAGCCCCCGCGTCCCCTGCCGGCCGGAACCCGGGGCTGAGGCTCCGGGGAAATTCCGGAAACTACCCCTCTGGCAGGGTCCCGGGCTGGATTCAGATTCTGGCCGAACCTGGCCGAAGATGGGACTGGACACGGGCCGGGCACAGGACCGGATCCGTTGTTGAAAAGTTTACACAACTTCTTTATTTACATAGGGTAAAGTCGCACCTGTCAGCGGCCTTCCTAATGCCGTGGTCCTCGAGTTCCTGACCCGTGGGATCACGGCCTCGAGACGCGTATGAATCCGGTGGGTAGCGGGCCGTCCATCCGGCCGCCCCACCCTTTACGGCCCGAATCCCGACTGGTACTCTTCCTCCCATGCCACGAAGACGGTTGCGCAAGATTCTCTTCTTCATCCTCTTTCTGGCCGGCGGCCTCCTGGTCGTCCGGGCGTTCGTGCTGCCCTGGGTGGTGGAGAACGAGCTGGCCTGGCAGATCGAAAACCGATTCAAGGGACGGATTACCCTGGAGGGCCTGGACCTGGACCTTCTTGCGGGGCGCATCCAGGTCCGCGGCCTCACCTACCGAACCCCGGACGAAAAGCCCGTCTTCCTCCTGAAATCCGGAGTCGCCCGGTTCTCCCTGAGCGAGTTCCTCGACGGAACGAGGCGGCTGCGCCGCCTCGACCTCGAGGGCGGCGAGCTCCTCCTGAGGGTCACCCCCGAGGGCTCCAACATCGAAGACAACTTCAAGACGGTTCCGCAGACCGACACCTGTGGGAAGGACACGGATCTCACGCACCTCGTGCTCCACGACTGTATCCTGAAGCTCAACGCGCCCCAGGTCTTCCGGAAGGATCTGAAGATCAAGGTCAACGGGGAGATCCTCCCCTCCGGCCTCGATGCCAGGGTGGGACGGGTGGATCTGGAACTGCAGGTGGTCCAGGAAGCGCCAGGAGACGGGGCGGGGCTGGAGGCCATCCACCTCCAGGGGAAGTACCACGCCGGGACCACCGCTTTCAAGCTGTCCACGGACGGCAAGGGCGTGCCTCTCACCTCGGCCATACGGGACCTCCTCAATCTTCGCCTGGTGAAGAAGGGATGGGACTGGCTGAATCCCGTGGGATCCGTCCGCATCGAGGTGGAAGGGGATCTGCACCGCGTGAACGGCCGGCCCAACTACCGGATCTCCCTCTACAATGCCGGAGGCCTGGGCATCAGCATCCACGATTTCCCGTACGCGGCCGCAAACCTCCAGGGCGTCACCCTCATCCGGCCCGGCGAGGCCGGTCGTCGCGGCAGCCTGGACCTGGTCGACCTCCGGGGAACCCACGGCCGCGCCATCGCCACCATCACCGGAAAGGTATACGGCTACCTGGAAGAACCGGGAGAGCCCTGGGTTCATCTAGCCATGGAGGCCAGGGACATCCCCCTGGACGAGGACCTGAAGTACGCCCTGGATAAGGTGGACCCGGAGTTCGGCCGGATCTGGGAAGCCATCAGCCCGGCCGGGACCGCGGACTTTCAGTGCCTGCTCTTCAAATCGGACCAGAGCGGACGGGTCCGGGCTGCCCTCACCGCCAAGATCCGCAGCGGTGCCTTCAACTACCTGGGTTTCACCTCGAAAGGCTCCGGCACCCGCCAGGGATTCCCCTATCCCCTGAGCGGCGTCTCGGGTTCCTTCGAGACACACCTCGGCTACTCCCGCTTCGATTTCACGGGCCGCGGCTCGGGCCGCAGCGACATCCGCGTCTCCGGGGAGGTGCGCAGCCACTTCGACGGTCGGCCCACACCCGTGCTGGATATCCGGATCCACGGCAAGGACGTTCCCCTGGATGACACCTTCAGGAGGGCCATGCTCGATCTGGGCTGGCAGCAGACCTGGAAGCGGCTCCAGCCCGAAGGCCACATGGACATCACCGTCCACCTCACCCAGAACGGAGCCCGTATGCCCCTCCTGGTGGACGTCACCCTGGGCCTCAAGGGCCGGGCGGCCTTCACCCACGAGATGGTGCCCACAAAGTTGACCGGCGTGTGGGGCAAGGTCCGCTTCAAGAGCGGCTGGAAGTTTCCCCGGTTCGAGGACGTGTACGGCCAGGTCAACAGCGGAAATTTCCGGCTCTCCGGCACGCTGAAACCCCTGGCAAAGGATCCCTTCCTCATCACCCTCTCCGGCCCCTTCCTGAGCCACCAGCTCACCCATGCGCTGAGGAGATCCCCCAGCAAGAAGCTCCAGCGCATCGGAAAATACCTGGCGGACTACGCACCCGTGGGAAATGCGGAGGCCGTCCTGGAGCTGCGGGGACTGGGGGAGCTGCACGCCAAGGTCGACTTCCAGTTCAAGGGCGCCAAGGCGGACGGCCCGGCCCTTCCCTTCGAGCTCGAAAGCCTGTTCGGGGCCATCCTCTACGACGGGAGGTACCTCCGGTTCAGGAACCTCAACGGGTGGCACAACGGGGGATGGATCGAGATCCACGGGGAGGAGCGCCTGGGAGACGAGGACGGGTACCTGGACCTGACGGTCGAGTGCCAGAACCTGACCCTGTCGTCGGCCCGATCTCCGGTCTCCTCCTCCCGGGAGAGGGGGAGCTCCGAGGGTTCGGCCTCGAATCCCCTTTCCCTCGTCGAACCGATCCTGTCGCGTCTGCGGCCCATTGGACTCGTGAAGAGGCTGAACTTCGAGTACGACTCCAGGGATGAAGTGCGATATCCCAGCATTGTCATGACGGTCGGAAACCTCGAGGTGTCCCCGACTCGTGCCCTCATCGGAGGATCTTCCCTGCTGGATTCCAGGCCCCCGCCCATCCGGATCGAAAAGGGCACGGTCTACTACAATCCGGGAGAAGGGCTCCGCCTCGAAGGTCTCGAGACCGTGGTGGGCCAGACCCGGTTCTCCGGCCTGAATGCCCGCTACCGGGGCCAGGGTCCGGACAGGATCGTCGAGGTATCCACGCGAGCGGATCGGGTGGACCTGGACTGTCCGGTGTTCACCTATCTGGGCGGAGGGATCCCGGAGATCCTGAAACCGTTTGAGGCCTCGGGAACCTTCGACGCCGATCCGATAAACTTCGAGGTCCGGCTCCCGGGGAGCGGCACGGCGTCCTTCCACTTCACGGGCACCACGATCCTGAAGCTGGATGAGGTGTGCTGCAAGCTGGGCCCGGAAATCCGGAACCTGTCCGGGAAGATCGAGGTGAATCGGGGAAGCCGCATCTCGAGCGGCGAGGCGGGGACGACCCTCCAGAGTCGATTCAAGGACCTGGATCTGAATCTTTTCGGCTGCCAGCTGGAAAACACCAACGGCAATCTCAGCCTCAAGACCGTGAAGAAGGACGAGGGCAAGGGTCTGTTTCTCAAGCTGGATGACCTGTCAGCCGACTTCTACGAGGGGCGCATGGGCCCCGGGTGCATGCTGGATGTCTCCCTCTCCTCGCAACACGCCTTCGAGGGGTATCTCCGGGTACACAACGTCCAGGTCGAGCGCCTCATCCGGGATCTGACCGGGTCGACGTCTCCGAAGGGCGGCATCACCGGCCTTCTGACCGGGCAGTTCCGGTTCGAGGCGGCCCACGCGGACCTGGCCAGTCTGGTCGGCACGGGTCGGGCAGAGGTGAAGAAAGGCAAATTCGGTTCCATTCCGGCCTTTGTCACCCTGTTCAACTACTTCAACAACCATTTCCACGAGGTGAAGACCAACCACTTCGAGGTGAAGGACAAGACGATCTATCTCGGGTCCTACGGACACCTCGAGCTGGACAATCCGCTCCTGGACCGCCGGACCAAGAAGAAGGATTCGTCCTATTTCCAGGTCGTCAGTGATGCACTCACGCTGGAGGGACAGGGAAGGATGAACTTCGGCGGCGAGATGGAATTTCGATTCAAGCCCAAGGACATCTGGATCAGCACGCCGATCCCCGGGCTCAAGGATATTTTCGATATGCTCTACCAGCAGGCAGGGACCATCTACGTGCTGGGCACGATCGAGCGCATCGACGTGCAGCCCATTCTGTTCGGAATCGGACGGCCGCGGACCGGGGAAAAGCAACCGCTCCGGATTCCGGACCGGGCTCTGTGGCCTGCGCAGCGGTGGTGAGACGAGGAACTACGGAACATGAAGGAACGGAACCGGACATGCCAAACCTGTTCTCCGTGATCCTGGCGGGCGGTTCGGGCACCCGCTTCTGGCCCCTCAGCCGGAAGAAGCGCCCCAAGCAGCTCCTGCCCCTTGCCGGCCAGGACAGCCTGGTCAAGGCGACCCAGAAACGCCTGGTCGACCTGGTGCCCCTGGACCGACGCATCGTCCTCACGAACCAGGACCAGGCCGAAGGCGTGAAGGCCGAACTCAAGGGCCTCGTGAAACCGGAAAACATCCTCATGGAACCCATGGGTCGGGATACAGCGGCCGCTGCAATCCTGGGGGCCCTGGCCGTGCGGGCCCGGGACCCCGAGGGGATCATGGCCGTATTGCCCGCCGATCACGTTATCACACCCAGGGAGGCGCTCACCCGGACCGTGGCTGCAGCCACGGAGGTGGCGGCGGCGGGTCCCACCCTGGTCACCATCGGCATCCGGCCCCGCAGCCCCGAAACCGGATATGGCTACATCAAGAAGGGAACGTCCACCTTCTCGACCCGGGGCCTGACCTTTCACCGCGTCGAGGTCTTCAAGGAGAAGCCCGACCAGGACACGGCCCGGTCCTACCTCGAGGAGGGCGGGTATTACTGGAACAGCGGTATGTTCATCTGGGCCGCCTCCACTCTTCTGGATCTGGCCGGACGTTTTCTGCCCGACTCGCTGCAGCAGCTGGAGCCCCTGATCCGGGAAGGCCGACCGCTGCCGGGGCCGGAGGATCTCCGCGACGCGTTCCTGGCTCTCGAGAAGATCCCGGTGGACAAAGGCATCCTGGAGAAGGCCCCCTCGCACGTCGTGATGGTGGAGGCCCAATTCACCTGGGATGACGTGGGCGCCTGGACGGCCGTCGAGGATCACGTGGACAGGGACACCGAGGGGAACGCCGTTCGCGGCCTCATCCATCTCAGGAAGACGCGGGATACCACCATCTTCACCACCGAGGACCATCTGGTGGCGACCCTGGGCATCCAGGATCTGGTCATCGTCCACACCCCCGACGCCACCCTCGTGGCCCGGAAGAAGGATGTCCAGGAGATCAAGGACATCGTGGAAGCCCTGGAGAACGAGGGCCATGGAGACCGCATCTGATGAAGCGCATCCTGGGGGTGGATCACGGGGATCGCCGCTCCGGACTGGCGCTGAGCGATCCCCTCGGCATCCTGGCCCGGCCGCTGTGCGAGATCCGGGCCAGCAGCCTCGAGGCCATGGTAATGCAGGTGGCTGAAGCGGCCCTGGAACACGGCGTGGGCCGGGTGGTGGTGGGCCTCCCGAGGAACATGGATGGAAGCGAGGGGAGCCGCGCAAGGGCCGTGAGGGCCTTTTCCGAGGCACTCCAGGCTGCCCTGGGCCCCATCCCCGTGGACCTGGTGGACGAGCGTCTGACCACGCATGAAGCGTCGCAACTTCTAAAAAATAAGAAGGTTACAGGTGGAGATCGGAAAAAACAGCTCAACCTGCAGGCCGCCCGGATCATCCTGCAGACCTATCTGGACGGTCACAAGCCATGAAATTAAATATGGTTATGGAGATCTTTCCCGACGCCGGCCCGGTGCCGATGCAGGGCGGGTGCATTGACGGCTTGACTTTGGCCCCGGCCAGCACTACTTCTCTGCTGCTGAATCACTTTCCCGCCCCGGGTCCATATCCACCTGTGGATGACTCCTGGAGTCTTTTGACTGGAACCGTAGCGATTTCCGGGGCGCCTCGTAGTCGTGGGGAAGGGCGATGCCCGTCACGAGGTGGGATTATCCAGAAATCCCGGGTCGGTTTCATCGAGACGAATCCGTTTCCATGAGCCGTTTGTGAAATCTCTGCATCCCCACAGCGGAATCACGTTCAGGATGGAAATCAGAAATGCCGATTGTGAAGGACAAAAAACAAGAGGTCATCAAGACCTACCAGGCCCACGAGAAGGACTCCGGCTCCCCCGAGGTCCAGATCGCATTGCTCACGGAAAGGGTACGCCATTTAACAGAACACCTGAAGATACACAAGAAGGACTTCGCGTCCCGGCGCGGCCTGCTCATGCTGGTCGGCCGCAGAACACGACTCCTCAATTACCTCAAGAAATACACGCCGGACCGGTACAGGACGATCATCCAGAAGCTGGGTCTCAGGCGGTAAAACGGAAAATCGGACCGTGAAGGGAAATGAACAAGGCGGCGGTTCCGGAGGCCCCCCCCCACTCATGCCCTTTTCACCACGAGACGTGCAGAAAACACAATCCCTTCCCCCTCACAATTCCTGCCATGCACCGGTTCATACGGACTTCACTGCCCGGGCTACTCATGTGGATGGCTCCGGGAAGGACCCCACCCCCTCCGGCTTCGTGAACGAATTTCTCTCTCCTGTCGTCGTACGACAGTTTCCCTGTTCGGTTCCTGTCACAACAGGGACGTCCCGGGAGGAGAGTTCCGAAAGTGCTTTCAGCTGCAGCGGTTCAAAGCGGTTTGTTAGCGGTATGTAATGAAAGAGACAGAATCCAACGGATTCCAAAAGATTCTAGCGGTAAGCGGAAAGAGAATTTTTCATGTCAATCAAAGTCAAGCGGAATATCAACGGTAAGACCCTGTCCATCGAGACAGGAAAGATGGCCAAGCAGGCCAACGGCGCCGTCCTTGTACAGTATGCGGACACCGCCGTACTGTGCACGGCCACCATGGACGAGGCGAGACCCGGCATCAACTTCTTCCCCCTCACGGTGGACTACCGGGAGAAGATCTCGGCCGCCGGCAAGATTCCCGGCGGTTTCTTCAAGCGAGAAGGCCGTCCCACCACCAAGGAAATCCTCACCTGCCGGATGATCGACAGGCCGACCCGTCCCCTCTTCCCGGACGGATTCAAGAAAGAGATCCAGATCCAGTGCTTCGTGCTGAGCGCCGACGACGAGAACGATTCGGACATCCTGGCCATGCTGGGAGCCAGCGCGGCCCTGGCCCTCTCGGATATTCCCTGGGAAGGCCCCACCGGCAGCGTCCGGATCGGCTACCTGGACGGCAAGATCGTCATCAACCCCACCTTCGAAGAGATTGAAAAGAGCGATATGAACCTGGTGGTCGCGGGAACCAAATCCGCCATCACCATGGTGGAAGCGGGAGCCCGGGAGGTCTCGGAATCCGCCGTCATCGACGGCCTCGAAGCGGCCCAGAAAACCATCCGGACCGTGGTGGAGATGATCGAAGAGCTCGTCCAGAAGGTCGGTCGCGAAAAGATCGAGTTCGAGGTCCCGGTCGTCCCGGAACTCTACGAGGAGGTCCGGAACCACCTCCGGAAACCCCTGGGTGAGGCGCTGACCATCCCGGGCAAGGAGGCCCGGAGCAAGGCCCTCAAGGAGGTCCGGGAAAACACCCTAGCCCACTTTGTCCCCGAGGAGGAGGAGCGCGATGAGCGCAAGGGCGAGTTCAGAGACTACTACGAGGCGGTCCTCCACGAACTGGTCCGGAACATGATTCGCGAGGGAAAGCGCATCGACGGCCGCGGCCATGAGGACATCCGCCCCATCACCACCGAGGTGAGCCTCCTGCCGCGGGCGCACGGCTCCGCCCTCTTCACCCGAGGCGAGACCCAGGCCCTGGCCACCACCACCCTGGGCACCACCTCCGACAAGCAGATCGTGGACGGCCTGCAGGAGGAGGTGAAGAAGAGCTTCCTCCTGCACTACAACTTCCCGTCCTTCAGCGTCGGCGAGTGCCGTCCCATCCGCGGCCCCGGTCGGCGCGAAATCGGCCACGGCTGCCTGGCGGAGAGGTCCCTCCATCCGGTGCTCCCGGATCCCGACGACTTCCCCTACACCATCCGCATCGTGTCGGACATCCTGGAATCCAACGGATCCAGCTCCATGGCCACCGTATGCGGCGGGGCCATGGCGCTCATGGACGCAGGAGTGAAGATCAAGCGTCCGGTGGCGGGTATCGCCATGGGGCTGCTCAGGGAGCAGGACGACTTCTTCATCCTCTCCGACATCCTCGGTGACGAGGACCACCACGGCGACATGGATTTCAAGGTCGCCGGCACGGATCGCGGCATCACGGCGCTGCAGATGGACATCAAGATCGACGGGGTGAACCGTGAGGTCCTCTCCGACGCCCTCGAGCAGGCCCGAAAAGGCCGGCTGCACATCCTGAAGGAGATGAAGAAGACCCTCGGGCATCCGCGGTCGACCCTGAACAAGTACGCGCCCCGATTCGTCGTGCTCAAGATCAACCCCGAAAAGATCGGGGTCGTCATCGGCCCGGGCGGCAAGACCGTCCGGAAGCTCCAGGAAGAGACCGGCGCCAAGATCGAGATCGTGGACGAGAAGGGCCACGTGGCCATCTTCGCCCCCTCGGACGAGAGCCTGAATGCCGCCAGCCGACAGGTCGAGGCCCTGACCGCCGAGGCCGAGGTGGGCAAGAAATACAAGGGCCGCGTCATGACCATCAAGG
Organism: uncultured Planctomycetota bacterium; assembly: GCA_964485695.1. Taxonomy (GTDB): domain Bacteria; phylum Planctomycetota; class JAFGQW01; order JAFGQW01; family JAFGQW01; genus CAZAKZ01. The sequence continues at coordinate 10,891 of CAZAKZ010000013.1, forward strand.
ATTTCGGAGCCTTCATCGAGATCCTCCCCGGCCAGGACGGCCTGCTCCACATCTCTGACATGGGCAACGGCTACGTGAACCGCGTGAGCGACCTCTACAGCCCGGGCGACTTCGTGGACGTGATGGTCGATGACGTCAACGACTTCGGCAAGATCCGCCTGGTCCTGGCCGAGGAGGAGAAGACCGCCGAGGAACCCAAGGACCGGGGCTCGAAAGACGACCGGGCCCGCTCAAAAGCCCACGGCGATACCGAGGAAGAAGAGGAATACGAGGAGGACGAGGAGGCCGAGGAGCAGGAGGACTTCGAAGAAGTAGAGGACGAGGACTACGAGGAAGACGAGGAGGAGGAAGAAGAAGACGAGGAGGACCTCGAGGACTTCGAAGCGGCCGAAGAGGATGAAATCGAGGAAGAGGAGGAAGAGGAAGAAGACGAGGAAGAGGCGCCTGAAGAAGAGGTCGAGGAAGTCAAACCCCGCCCTGCCCCACGGCAATCCCGACGGCCCCGTCCGCGTGGTGGCCGCGAATCCGAAGGCCGCCGGCCCCAGGGGGGCGACCGGGGTCGTGGAGACGCCCGCGGACGCGGCGCTGATCGGGGTCGCGGGGACGACCGGGGCCGCGGAGGTGACCGGGGTCGCGGAGGTGACCGGGGTCGCGGAGGTGACCGGGGTCGCGGAGGCGACCGGAGTCGCGAGGGCGACCGGAGTCGCGAGGGCGACCGGAGTCGCGGAGGCGACCGGAGTCGCGGAGGCGACCGGAGTCGCGAGGGCGACCGGAGTCGCGGAGGCGACCGGAGTCGCGAGGGCGACCGGAGTCGCGAGGGCGACCGGAGTCGTGGAGGCGACCGGAGTCGTGGAGGCGACCGGAGTCGCGAGGGCGACCGGAGTCGCGGCGGCGACCGGAGTCGCGGCGGCGACCGGAGTCGCGGAAGGGAGAGAAGCCGGAGCCCGGTGGGCGAAGGGCAGCGATCCCCCAATCGCGGCGGCGGCGGCTATCGCGGAAACGAGCGTAGCGACCGCGGCCAGGGGAGCGGCCGAGGCTCGAGCCCCAGAGGGGGAAACCGGAGTGAGGGGTCCAGACAACAGGGCCAAGGGGGCTCGGACAGCCGGAGCCGCGGGCCCCGGAGCGGCGGTGACCGATCTCGAGGCCGGAGAGGCGGAGGTGGCAGGCGACCCAGCAGGTAGCCTGACCTGCCCTCAATCTTCCCGATCCTAATTGAATCCAAAAGCCACACCCCACGGGGTGTGGCTTTTTTTTCGCCAAAAACCTCTTGGCCATTTCCCTTTCAGGATCCGACATGGCGTTTATAATGACCGCAAATTAAAGAGGATATATTGTGGCCCGTGGAAATCCTGATGGGGTGTCAGAGAATCATGGCTAAATCCAGGTCCAACATTCGGCGGAATTGTCCACTTTTTCCGATTCTCTTCCTCGCGGCCGTAACCTTCTGTAACACAGGAAGTTGCCAGAAAGTCAAGACCCGGCTTACCCTCCCCGTCACGCCTGTGGGTTTGAATCCGATCGTGGACGGGGCACTGAGCGAGTGGAACGAGACCCTCTACCCCAAGATCCGCCTCGAAAACCTCGAGGTGGCCCAGGTCTCGCCTTCGGGTAGCGGGCGCATCCCGACCCAGATTACCCATATCCGGGGGGGTAAGTGGAAGGGAAAACAGGATCTGAGCGGCTGGGTGAGCCTGGCGCTGGACCCCTACGCTCTCTACCTCTTCGGGAAGATCCGTGACGACCAGGTCATGCCGCTCCCCTCCATGGAATACGAGGACTGGAACAAGGGCGACGCCATCGAGGTATTCCTGGACACGGACCCGAAGGACCAGACCGAGAAGGAGACTTTTTCCGCCGACGACTACCAGATCTTCCTCTGGCCGGCCAACCGCGGAGGCCCCTCCTGGGGCATCATGAAGAAAGGCACCTACTGGGTTGGCAAGGACGCGCCCCTGGGGGGTGGGGACGGCAGCTTCGAGGGCGTGGAGGTGTCCTTCCGCCGCTCCGAGAAGGAGGACGGCTACACTTTCGAAGCCCGATTCCCCCTCATCAACTTTCCCCGGCTGAAGGGCATCCAGGACCACGACCGCCTCGGATTCAACATTGCCCTGGGGGATCGAGAGATCCTCGAGGGGGACGTGAACAAGTACGTCTACATGACCTGGAACGGAAAAGGCGACCTCTTTATCTACCCGCAGAATTTCGGCACCCTCATCGTCCAGGATCCCGACAACCGACTCTCCCCGAAGCCCCCCGGCTCCCCTCTGGAGCTCGGATTTCTCTTTTTCGGCCTCGGGCTCCTTGTGGCCGTGGTTCTGTTCGCGTTTCTCTTCACCTGGCTGGTGCGCTGGATCGCGTCCTGGCCTCTTCGGAGGAAGGTCATCGTTGCGGGCTCCCTGACCCTGGCCGTGGTCGGGGTCATGGTTCTCGGCGCCCTGATCCGGCGTCTCTCCGACGGCTTCGTGGTGAACCGGGTCGAAGCCTCGGCCCGGAAGGTCAAGGAGGTCATCACCGAATGCAGCGGGATCGTGGACGACGAGGAACTGGTGCCCCTCCTTCGGGGCCTGCCCGTCGACACCAAGAAATCGTACCGCTACCACTTCTTCCCCGTGGCTCAGGCCGGAACGGTCCGCCTCCCCTCCTCGAGCGCGGAGAACGCCTCTCCTGGCCCCGCAGGCCCGCCCGAATACCTGGGGGACTGGACCGGTCTCGAGGTCAGCCGGTCCGGCCGAACCGCCTTTCTCCTCCTCACGGATGAGGTTGGAGACCGCCTCAGCGTGATCCTTTCGGCTTCCCGGCGCCCAGGTCTGGATCCGAAGTTCTTCACCCCGGATCCCAGTCAACCCGTGGCCCGGATCTATCTCGAGGACGCCACCTCGAATGCCGGGACCCGGAGGGCCGAGATCCTCCTGAGCATCACCTCCGAGGGCGCACTGACCGTCCTGGAAAAGGGCAAGGCCCCCGGGGCCATTCGCGGTTTTCCCCTGCCCGGGCAGAGAGACCGGCAGAGTCGAACCGGCTACGCCCTCTTCCTGGATACCCGGGACTTCCCGCGAGGCGTGGCCCCCTTCCGTCTGATCCTCTCGGTCGAGGACGACGCGCACCTCCTCCAGGTCCACGGCCTATCCACCCTCACGGCGGATACCTGGCGTGGGATTCCCTTCCGCATCGAATCCCTGGCCGACCACCCCCTGCAGTTCGTCTACGGCACCCAGGGCCCGAGGGTCTCCGCCCGGAAGGTCTGGCGGTCCCCCATCCGCATCGACCGACACCTCGACCGGCTCTGGATCTTCTTCAAGTGCACCAAGGGCTATCCCAAGGGATCGGTCATGAAGACCCGGGTGGCCGATGTGGTGCTCAAGTATGCCAGTGGAGAGGTCCACCGGGAGCCCCTCCGGTCCGGGATCCACCTGGAGTCCTACCGGGGTCCGCGAAAGAAACACCCGCCGCGCATGCGTACCCAGGTCGCCTTGAACGACGTCTGGGACTTCGACAGCGGCCGCCACGTCCGGACCCGGCGGGATGTCCTGGCCCTGGCCCTGAGACCCGGCCAGGACGAGGTGCTGGAATCCCTGGAAATCCAGTGGTCCAGCGAATGCAAGGGTCCGGAAGAGATCGAGGTCATGGCCGTCACCGGCGGGGTGAGTGCCCGATCCGAGACCGGGGGCGTCCTGCCAAAGACCGACAGCGTGGAATCCCTCTCTTCCGGTACCATCCAGCTCACCAAGGCGATGCGGGCCGATCTCGACGGCTTCCGCATCAACACCTCGGTGATCCCGGCCGTCACGGGCCTCCTCCCCCTCCACGAGGACAACGAGGTGGTCTCCTACATTCCGCTCAACAACATCACCGGCCTCAGGCTCTCCTTAGAGCTGGCGCCCCAGCGCCTCATCGAGGACGCCCAGCAATGGGCCGGGATCGGGCTCCTGGCCTGCTTGCTCCCTCTGGTCCTGGTACTCATCGCCGACGCCCTTGCCCAGGGCAAGCGACTTCGAACCAAGCTGCTCCTCTCCATCGGCCTGGCCTCCATGCCGCCTCTGGCTCTCCTCGTGGTGAACCTGGATAACGAGATCCGGAGCCACCTGGAGGAAAAGGTCCGCAAGCGGACCCGCACGGCCACGGATCTGGTGGCCGGAGAAGTGATCCAGGTGCGGGAGCGCATGCGGACCATCGCCCGCGAATCCGCCCTGGACCGGGAATTCCGGGCCCTGCTCGAAGCCGAGGCCCCCACCGACTTCGCCGGCCGTATCCGGCGCAAGCTGGTCGATTTGGAGAAGCGCTGGCCGGAGAGCGTCCAGCAGGAGGTCGAGATCATGCTCTGGGACGCCGTGTCCCGGAAGGCGTATCGGACCTCCAGGAAGGGACAGGATCTGGCGCACACGTGGCTGCTTCCGAGGGTGGACCGCTCGGGATTCTACAACGACTTCGGCACGATTCTCGCCGTCGGCCACGAACCGGTGCAGTCCAGGAAGGAATCCCAGCGCTGGAATCTCTTTGCCGTGCGCCCTCTGATCCCCGCCTTCTTCGAGGAACTCCTGCGCGACGATCCGGAAGTGCACGCCATCGCCTTCCATCCCGGAGCCGGCTACCCCTACGCGGGCATCGGCACGAGGGGCCACGACCACCGGTTCAGCGGCGTTCAGGAGTCCCGAACCCTGGGCTACCGGGCCGTCGCTTCCAGCACCGGCTACGCGAGCCAGAATCGGAACCTGAACGGAATCTTCACCACCCTGGGCGCCCGTATGCTGACGGATGCCATGGAGGACCCGATCCTGGCCGTGGGTGCCGCCGTGAACCGCGAGAAGGCGTTTTCCCTGCGCACCACCATGCTCGGCTCCGCCCTGGTGGTGGGAGCGGCCATGTTGCTGCTCTTCTTCATCATCACCTTCCTGGTCACCCGACGTATCATCGATCCACTCCTCGGCCTGAGTCGCGCCGCCCGGAAGCTGGCGGAGGGAGGGGAGGAGACGCCGCGGATTCCCATCCATTCCCAGGACGAGGTCGGCAACCTCACAGCGGCCTTCAATGACATGGCGGTGCAGCTCAGGAAGCGGCTTCGCGGCCTGGACCTCCTCAACCGGGGCATGCGGGATCTCAACGACCGCCGCAGCGTGGACGGAATCCTGGACACCGTGCTCCGCATCTTTCAGGAAGCACTCGATCCCACCAGCCAGTTCCTGGCTCTCCACGATCCGGACGCCGGGGAGTTCAACATCCTGGGAGGAAGACGGGAAGGGCGCCCGATCCGCGCCCGGCGAATCCAGGCCGAGGACAGTTTTCTTTTCCAGGCCATGAACACGGGCGGGCCGGAACTCGTCCGGGGGATCCGGTGGATGAACCTCTGGCCCCAGGAAAGACGCCTGTTCAAGGGGGGAGAGGAGGAGACCGACCTGGTGGTGACGCTGCCGCTGGATTACCAGGGAGATCCCATCGGCCTCCTGGTCCTCACCTTCAGCCCCAGCGCCCTGAAGGAAGGGGAATCCGCACCCGTGGACCGCGATAGCCTCATGGTGCTGGCCACCATGGCCGACCAGATCGCAGGGGCCCTGGAGAACGCCCGGCTCTATCGCCTGGCCGTGGAAGATCCGATCACGGGCCTCTATCTCCAGGGCTACTTCGAGGGACGCCTCAAGGACGAAATCCAGCGCGCTTCCCGGTACGACCGCTCCCTCACCCTCATCAAGCTCAGGATCGAGGAGATCCCCATCGTCTCCACTCAATACGGTTCCGGTGGCGTGAACCAGCTCTTGAAGACCGTATCCAGGGCCGTCCGGTCCGTCCTGGATCTCGAGGAGAATTTCGCCGGTCGACTGGACAACAACGATTTTGCCCTGGCCCTTCCCGAGGCCGACAGGACCGCTGGGTACGACTCCGCGCAACGGATTTCGGCGGCTCTGGCCCAGGAATCCGTCTCCCTGGGCAAGGGTCGATCCCTCAAGGTAGCGCCCCGCATCGGCATCGCCACCTTTCCGGAGGAGGCGGCCAGCTTCGAATTCTTACACGCCAAGGTGGATCAGGCCATGGCCAGGATGGATCTCCCCGTGGCCGAGGCCGATCCGCTGGCCACGGTCCCGGAGGCCTTCGAGGATTCGGGCGTGGTGCTCAAGAGCCCCCGGTCCCTGAGCCTGGTCAAGGCCATCGACCGCATTGCCAGCTCCACCACGACCGTCCTCATCACCGGCGAGACGGGCACTGGCAAGGAGGTGTTCGCCGAGCTCATCCACCGCAGGAGCAACCGACAGGATCAGCCCCTCATCAAGGTGAACTGTGCCGCCCTGCCCGAGCTCCTGCTCGAGAGCGAGCTCTTCGGCCACGAACGGGGCGCCTTCACCGGGGCCTACCGGAAGAAGATCGGCCGTTTCGAGAGGGCGGACCGGGGCACCCTGTTCCTGGACGAGATCGGAGAGATCTCCGCTTCCACCCAGGTGAAACTCCTCCGAGTGCTCCAGGACAAGAAGATCGAACGACTGGGTGGGACCGAATCCATTGACCTTGACGTCCGAATTATCGCCGCCACCAACCGCGACATGCAGACACAGATCAAGGAAGGCGTCTTTCGAGAGGACCTCTACTACCGCCTCAACGTCCTATCCTTCGAAGTTCCCCCGCTCCGGGACCGCAAGGAGGAAATACCGCTCCTCGTGGACTTCTTTGTTAGGGAATATAACCAGGAACACGGAGACACCATTGCGGGCATCCGGCCGCAAACCATGGACAAGCTGCACAACTACAACTGGCCGGGGAACATCCGCCAGTTGAAGAACGTTCTAGAACGGGCCATGGTGTCCGTGGACGGTCCCCGCGGATTCATCGAGCCGGACCTCATCCAGATCAAGATTCCCAGGGCCAAGGGTACCGGGTCCCAGGATAAGCCCGTATCCTCTGCCCCCAAAACGCCCGCGAGGACCCAAGCCGATCCGACCCTGGAGCCCTTTGTTTCCCTCGTCTCCAACCCCCGACAGATCGAACTGCTGAAGTATCTCCGCCAGAAGAAGACCATCACCAATCAGGAGTACTTCACCATGATGAACATCTCCCAGCGGACCGGACTTCGAGACCTGAACGATCTCATCCAGAAGGGCCTGCTACTACGGATAGGGTCCAGACGTGGCGCAATCTACAAGATGAAGGAGGGGCTCGAGGAGGAAGCCCTGGACTGAGAATTCCTTTCCTAACCCTGTGTATGATTTGCGTTTGAGATCCCGATCCTCTTGAATGGCGAATTAATTCGGTCAGTCCATGGCTAATAATGGCGAATATTGGCGTGATCTGGCTGTGATAGACCACCTAACCTGGATCTGATTCAAATCCGAGGGGTCTCCAGCCACTGCTCCATTTTTTTTATCCTCCTCCATTTGAATGCTTTACATTCCTCACTCTGCTCGCCGATACACCATTGGCATGCTCATTGCGTTTTAGCAAATGCGCTTTTTGACCCTGAAACAGGTGACTCGGTGATGGAGAAAGTCGTGAAACTCTCAGGAATACTACTCAGCCTTGTATTCAGCCTCGTGCTGATCACGACCCCATCGATCTCAGCTGGCAACAAGAATCCCGGCAAGCCGGTCCCCAAGGCCAAATCAGCACCCAAGGTGAAGGTGGACGTCAAGCCGTCTCCAAAGAAGCCGGCGCCTAAAAAGATCGCCAAACCGGCGCCCAAGAAACCGACTCCCAAGAAAATCACCAAGCCGACACCGAAGAAAAAACCAACACCCCGGCCCAAGACCACGAAGAAACAACCCAAGCCCAAGGTGGTCAAGATCCGGGCCAAGGACATCTACCTGGGCCGGTACAAGGGATTCCGGAAGGCAGCCGTACTGGACACCCAGAAGGTCTTCAACGCCATCTCCTACTATCAAGAGCTCAAGCGGGCCGGTCTCAACAAGAAGAGCGGGCGCTACTGGATCCTGATCCAGAAGAGCAACCGGATCTTCTACAAGGCCCTTCGCAAAATGGCCAAGGACCAGGGCTATGATCTCATCGGAGCCCAGAAATCCATTCTCATCGACGGTACCAGTCCACCGGATTTGACGGCGAAGCTGATCCAGATCATCCCCGAGGTCCAGCTCTACTAGACGAGTCCTGGCGAGGCATTATCGAGGCGGACCCCCGGAAAGCCGGGGGAAAGGGAATCACAAGGCAGGAGCATCATGATACCAACGGTGCGTACGTTCTTCCTGATCCTCGCCGTGGTCCTGGCGATCCCGGCGTGCCAGACCACGATTATAAAACCTGACAAGGAAGTCAAGGTCATCACCGAGACCCCGCCCCAGACCCAGTACGAGATCCTGGACGACTCCATCCAGGAACAGCCCTCCATGATCACGTCTCAGGGCCAGATGATGAAGATGTACTACGTACGCCACGGCAAGTCCGCCGTCCTGGCCGAGCTCATCAACAAGAGCTTTCCGAAACAGGTGGTGGTCACCACCAAGGCGAGCTTTCACAAGTACAAGACCGGCGGCCTCGATCTCCTCATCCTCCAGGGCAATCCCGAGGACATCGAGGACGTGGACAACTTCATCGCCCTCATCGAGGCGGACGTGCTCCAGGTGGAGATCGGCGTCCGGGTGGTGGAGGTCACCCGCACCAACACGGACCAGCGCGGCGTCAGTCTGGGCGTGAAGGAGGTGAATCCTTCCAACCCCAACACCCTCTTCAACGAGGCCGGATCCGCCTTCAGCTCCCACGACTTCCTGAAGTCCCTGAGCCCCGGCGGCAGCCAGAGCGGCCCCCTCGCCTACCAGGGCACCCGGTTTCTCCTGGACACGGTGCAGCAGGACCTGCAGCTGGACATGGCCATCGAGCTCCTGAGCCGCCACGAGGAGGTGGAGGTGCTGTCCTCCCCCACCATCCGGGTTCTGAACGGCCACAATGCGCACATCGAAACCGGAGAGCGAACGCCGGTCCCCACGCCCACGTTCAACAAAGCCGGCATCACCAGCGTCACCACGACGTTTCAGAAGACCGGCGTGATCCTGGACGTGACCCCCACGGTGGTGGCCGAGGACACGATCCGCCTGGAAATCTCGCCCAGCGTCTCCAGTGTCACCGGCTTCTCGGATCCGGCCACCAGCGGCGGCTTTGCCACGCCCTTCATCTCCGACCGCACCGCCCAGACCGTGGTCAACGTCCGAAACGGCGAGATCTATCCCCTCGGCGGCCTCCTTCTCACCACCGAGATCGTGGTCGAGAGCAAGGTTCCGCTCCTGGGCGATATTCCGATCCTGGGGGCCCTCTTCTCCTCCTCTAACAAGCAGAACATCCAGTCCGAGATCCTCTTCTTGCTGCAACCCAAGATCCTGGTGCCGAGATCCGGTGCCCGCGGCCGCATCGTGCTCCCGCCCGAAGAGCTGAAGTGATCCGGCTTCCGGCAGAACCGGAGGCTTTGAAAATCACGAACCGCTCAAAGCGGTATGTTTCGGGTACGCCTGAAGTCGGAAGTGCCGATCCCCACGGCCAGCTTTTGTCCTGAATCGGGACATCTCATGACCGTGGGGCATCCCACAGTCCTTAGATGTCCCGATTCAGGACAAAAGCTGGCCGTGGGGATCAATGGCCCACAACAAAATGTGATTTCACACCTTGGCGAACAACCACGATCACTTTCCATCTCGGATGACGTGAGTAAAGGAATTCCCTCCTCGATTCCCGGAAGTGGCAAACTTCACGAGCCCCCAGCAAAGCCGGGGGTTTCCCTTGAAAGTGATCCGGACCGCAGGGTGAGGGATGTGCGGGAAGGATTCCCCCATCCGTGCAATTTTTGCTAAAAGACACGGATGCAGAAAAGACGCATTCCCCTGGTGGGCCTGGTTTGCCTCCTGGCCCTGGCCGCGGCCGTCCGGTGGGTGGCCTGGCTCCAGGTCGAGGTGATTCCCCGGGACGGGATCTATTTTCTTCATCAGGCGCAGTTCTTCCTCGAGGGCGACTGGGCCCGGGCCCTGGCCTGGTACCAGCATCCTCTCTTCGCCGGTCTCACGGCCGGGGTGAAATGGCTCACGGGCGTGGACCTGGAAACCGCAGGCACCTACGTCGCGCTCGGCGCCGGAGCCCTGGCCGTGGTTCCCCTGGCCGGCCTCATGGGCCGCGTGCTCGGGGCCCGGGCCGGCGTGGCCGCCGGCCTCCTCTACGCCGTCCTTCCCCTGGCCGTTCGCTTCTCGGTGCGTCCCCTGTCCGAGGGACCCCTCTACTTCTTTCTCTTCCTCGCCGCCCTGGCCGGCCACGAGGTTCTGCTCCGCCCGGGCCGGGCCATGGCCCTCGTGGCCGGCCTCGCGGGCGGCCTGGCCTACCTGGTACGGCCCGAAGGCCTGGCCGCACCCGCCATCACCCTGGTGGGGCTCGGTCTCTTTCCGGCCGTGAAGGCCCTTAGGCCCCGGTTTCAGGCCGCGATGTTCCTGGGCCTCGGCCTGGCCCTCACGGCCGGCCCCTACGCCGGCTACCTGAGCGTCGAGGCCGGCACCCTGCGCCTCACGGCCAAGAAGGACATCCGTGTGCTGGCCGGCGTGAAGGGGGACCGGCCCGTGCAGCCCCTTTCGGACGAAGGCCTGGCCGACGACCCCGCGGCCGCGGCCCTGGCCCTGGGCCGTCATCTCGTGCAGTCCATGTCGTACATTCCCTTGGCCCTGGCCCTGATCGGAGTGCTCTTTCTGGGCCTGGGGAAGCGAACCCGGGGCGAGTTGTTCCTGGGTCTCTTCCTCCTGGTCTTCGGCCTGGTGCTGTTTCGCCTGGCCTGCACCTACGGCTACCTGGCCCGACGCCATACCCTCACCCCGGGTCTCTTCCTCCTGGGGTGGTCAGGCGCCGGCATGGTGTGGATCGCAGCCCGGACCCGCACCCCCACGACGGCGTTGGTGGTGGTGATCCTCGGGGTCTGCGGCGGTCTGCTACCCTATGCCTGGAAAGCCGTGGATCAAAGCCATCTGCCCGAACGAATCCTGGGCGAGTGGATTCGAGACCAAGAAGGGCCCGGCCAGGCCATCGCCCCCCTGGGCTTTCCCCGCGTGGCCTACTACGCGCAAGCCGAACCCCTCGACATCCTGTCCCGGCATCAAGATTGCCTCGCCGAAGCTCCGGTACCCGGAGCCTTCGCGGCCCTCGAGGCCGATCTCCGCTCGAACCGCGTCCGGCTGATCCTCCACTCCAGTCGTCAGGCCAAGGCCCTTGGCCGCTGGATCGAGGCCCACTCGACTCTGCTCTACCGCGTTCCCGAAAATGGAGAGAAATGGTGGTCCGTTCGCGTCCTCTCCTCGCGTTGACAGCGCTCCTCCTGGCGGCTTCCCCGGCGACGCCCCAGATCACGGTGCACACCCTGAAACCCGGGACCTGGATCTTCGGCACCTGGTGCACGGACCTCAGCGGAGACGGTCTGAAGGACATCCTGATCCAGGTCGCCCCCGACGGCCACCGGAAGCTCCACCTCTTCCTCCAGGGAAAAAAGGGATTCTCCGCCACACCGGATCAGATCCTGCCGGTTCCGGACCGGGCCGCTTATTTCTCGGCCGGACGCGTGGGGCCGGGAAGGGCCGCGGGCGTGCTCTTCTTCGGCCACGGTTTCACCGCTTTCCATGCCTGGAAGGAAAAGGCCCTCGCCTCCGAGGGCGAATCCCTCTTTACCCCGGACGTCTTTCCCCGCCTCCCCCACCCAAGCTTCTGTTACGCCTGGCGGGTGCAGGACGACCTGGACGGCGACGCCCACCCGGACCTCCTCCTGCCCGTGATCCGCGGCTACCAGGTCTTCTCCAGAAAGGACGGCAAGGCGTACGAGGCCGGCCCCGTGCTCCCGGTTCCGGTGCACCGTCGCGGAGACCGTGTCCCGGGCGCCCTGCTCACCCAGGCCGCCTCGCTGCCCATGCCCTCGCTGGCCGATCTCGACGGCGACGGCCGGACCGACCTCATGGTCATGATCGGCCCGCGCATGAAGGCCTTCCTCCAGGGCCCCGACGGCCTGAAGGGTAAACCCGGGGTGAACGCGCCCCTGCCGTTTCTCCGGGACATTCCCCGGGGACTGGTGGTCCTGGATCGCATGGCTCTGGCCGACATCGACGGCAACGGGGTGGCCGATCTCCTCTATATGCGGAAGCTCGGCCGCATCGGCCTGTTCGGCTCCCTCCGCACCCGGATATCCCTCTTCCTGGGCCCGTTCCACGAGAAGAAAAAACCCGACCAGATTCTGAACCTCTCGGGTCTGGCCCGGAGGCCCAGGCTCTTCGATTTCGACCGGGACGGCGACCTGGACCTCCAGCTCGGCTCCCTTCAGGTGGACATCTTCACCACGCTCCGGCACGTGGTGGGAGATGAGGTGCCGGCCGTGTTCAGGGTGCACCTGTTCGACCGGAGCCGACACCGGTTCCAGGTCCGGGCCCGCGTCGAGTACGCCAAGCGGATCCCGTTCAAGGCCATGATCGAGTACCGCCCCGTGCCCCTGGCCTTCCTCCACGGAGACTTCAACGGCGACGGACATCCGGATCTGCTGGATGCCGTGGATGCGTCCCATCTCCTGGCCAGGTCGGGCGCGCCGACCGGCAAGCAGGGCTACGCATACGCGAAATCCCCGCTGTTCGAGGTGGAAGCGGCCTACTCCGAAAACCTCTACCTCGACGACTTCACCGGGGAGGGGTGCACGGATATTCTCACCTGTTCGGGGTCCATTGCCACGGTGGTACTGTGCCGATGAATGCCTTCAAGAACCTACCCGGCACGGCAAATCTTCTCCTCCTGACCGCCCTCCTCGCAGGAGGCATCCCCACACCCGCCCCGGCCCAGGCCGACACGCCGCGACGCATCCACGACCTGGACCTTCCGGCCCCGGTCCTGGACCTGGTGGTGGGCGACTGGACCGGAGACCACCGGGACGACGTGTTCCTGGTCCTGGGGCGTACCTGGTGGTGCTTGAACGGAACCGCCGGAATCCCGGAGCCGGAGACGCCCTCGCCCGAGCCCTTCCCTCCGCAGGCCGTGTGCTTCCACGCGGTCCAGGGCTTCTCCGGAAAAGAACCCGGTATCGTGGTGCTGACCCCCGACGCCGTCCTAACCGTGCGGCCCGGGAAATCTCCGTCCATCCTGGTCGAGGGCGTCACTGCACCCCTCTGCCCCGACCCGGACCGCCTGGCCCGGGCCCGGCTGGTTCAGGACCTGAGCGGCGACGGCCGGCCGGACCTCCTGGTGGTGCCGGCCCGCAAGGGCTATAACCTCTACCGGAGCGAAAAGCCGGGCCTTTTCAAGCCCTGGCACACCCTCGAGTTTCCTCTCGACGCCCTCCACCACGTCACGGGCGGGGATCCCTTTGACCGCATCGAGTCCGAGGTCACTTATCCCGAGGTGGTCCCGGGGGATGTCAACGGAGACGGCCGCACAGATCTGGTCCTGATCATGAAACACGGTCTCACCTTCTTTCTTCGCCAGGCGGGTGGTGCCCTGCCCGCCCGGCCCTCCGGGTCCTTTCCCTTGCCCCTCCGGGGGCTGGGAACCCGGGTCCTGGACGTCCGGATCCCGCCGCGGCTTATGGACCTGAACCGGGACGGCGTCCTGGACCTGGTGGACGCCGATCCCAATGCGGGCCGGATCCGCATCCACCCGGGTCCATTGAACCAGGCCGCGGCGCATCGACCCGGCTCCATCATCCGGCTGAGCCAGACCTTGCTGGCCGTGACCCTCCGGGATCTGGACAACGACGGTCTCGTGGACCTGCGCGTGGTCACCACCGAGCGCGTGGGCCTGCTCAAGGGAGTGCGGATGTTCCTCACTCAGACCCTGCCGGTACGCGCCGTCACCTTCCTCCAGCAGGATGAGGTCGCCTTTCCCACCCGGGCCGACCACCTCCACGCCTTCCGTATTCCCCTGGAGGTGGATGCTTCCTTTCGCATGCCCAAGGCCAGGCCCGTGCCCCTGTTCCTCCTGGATCAGGACCTGGACGGAGACCGCGTGCCCGACATCCTCATCCGGTCGGGGCGGCGGGCCCTGGGCGTCCACCCGGGGGGAAAGAACGGCGGCGTTTCCAGGCGTCCTGCGTTCCGGATTCCCCTGCCCGAAGGGAAAGGATTGACCTGGACGCACCTCCAGGCCGGGGACTTCAACGGGGACGGCCGCAAAGACCTGGTTCTGGCGGGAGGGACCCAGAAAAAAGACCGCGGCCGGATTCGGTTCTATCTCTCCCGGAAGTGATGAAAAACTGGGAAGACACCCCCCCCGGCCCCGGTCCTAGCTGCCTGTGGGCAAACTGGCCCGAGGCCGGAAACGAGGAATTAGCATAACTCCATGATCGATAACGCGTTACCTGGCCCGAACCGCTTTCGCCATCGGCAGGGACAGGAGGGGATTGCCCTCTTGCTGGTCATGCTGGTGGTGGTGCTGGTCCTCATCGTCGTCACCGAGCTCTCCCTGTCGGCCCGGGTCGACCTCCAGGTGTCCTCCAACGAGATCCACGATCTCCCGGTCCAGAGCGCCATCCACGGTGCCCTGGACGTGGCCCGGCACCTGCTCAAGACCGACGGCGACGAGAACAGCCACGACTCCACCCACGACAAGTGGGGCGACCCCGAGAAGTGGATCGACCTCGACTTCGGGGAGGTCAAGATCAAGATCGACGTCGTGGACGAGAGCCGCAAGTTCAACCTCTACTGGCTGATCAAGGGAACCTCCACCGAAAAGCAACGGGCCCGGGATCGCCTGGTGTCCATCCTGGATCAGATGCGGGAGGAGACCCAGCACGACCTGTCTCCGGCCGAGTCCGCGGATCTCGCCGCCAAGATTACGGACTACATCAAGGTTCGCAGAGCGGGAAAAAAGAAGGAGTATGAGGGCATCCTTCTACCCCCCACCCGGAAGAACTTTCTGCTCAACCTCACGGAACTCCTCCCCTTCGTGGGCGAGTTCATCTTCTACGACCAGATCTCCGAGGAGGAGGAGGGGGGGGAGGGGGAAAAGCTCCCGGGCCTGGAACGATTCGTTACCCTCTGGTCCGACGGAAAGACCAACGTGAACACCGCCGAGTTCGAGGTTCTGCAGTGCTACTTTCAATACCACGAACGCGACAAGGCACAGCGCATCATCGAAGCGCGCGAGGCCCTGGCCGATCCCGAGCAGAATCCGGAACTCAAGAAACCGGCCCGGCCGACCCTTCCGGCCACCCCCGGCCATCCGGGCGGTCCCGGACAGAAGAGCGAGAAGTTCATCGGCATCAAGAATCTCCAGGATCTGGTCAAGGCCGAAGCCATCACCAACAAGGACAAGGAAAAGCTGGGGGCCATGCTCGGAACGGCCAGCCAGGTGTTCAGCGTCTTCATCACCGCCAAGAAAAAGAACATCCTGCGCCGGGTTCGGGTCCTCATCCGGAGGGACAAATCCAAGCTCTTCACCATGTTCTTCGAGGAACGAAAGGACAAACGCATCCAGTTTGGTGAAGACACCGACGATCCCTTCAGCGACGAGGACTGGCTCTCGGAAACCGACCCTTCTGACCTGCTCAAGGGGAAGTGATCCATCTCGGATCGAGCCGGGGCCTCCGTGCGGTCCACCCCTCTTGATTCCCCCCGGGGGATCAACTACAAATCATTTTCCCCTGTAAATTCACAGCTGTTGACCGCGCTCCCCGGTCGAATCGAACCACGTGAGGAACGAAGACCATGAGAACACCCCTCCTGGCGGGAAACTGGAAGATGAACCTCCTTCGCCAGGACGTCACTGCCCTCATCGATACGCTCAAGAAGGGCGTGGAAGGCGTGGCGGACCGGGAGATCCTGGTCTGCCCGGCGTATCCCTACCTGGCCCAGGCAGCCTCTGAACTGAAAAACACCCGGATCCGTCTGGGTGCCCAGGACTGCTGCTGGGAAAAGGGCGGCGCCTTCACGGGTGAGGTCAGCCCCTGGATGCTCAAGGACGTGGGCTGCTCCCACGTCATCCTGGGACATTCAGAGCGACGTCACGTCCTGGGGGAGGCCGACACCACCATCAACATGAAGTTGAGGTGCGCCGTCACCGCGGGCCTGAACCCCATCCTCTGCGTGGGAGAGACCCTCGAGGAGCGCCAGGCCGACAGGACCTGGACCGTGGTGGAATCCCAGCTGGCAGGGGGTATCGTGGCCATGGCCCCGGAGCAGTGCGCCGGACTGGTCATCGCGTACGAGCCGGTCTGGGCCATCGGCACCGGACACACGGCCACGCCCGACCAGGCCCAGGAGGTCCACGGCCGGATCCGCCCGTGGGTGGCAGAGAACCTCGGGCCGGAGATCGCCGGTCACATTCGCATCCTCTACGGAGGCAGCGTCAATCCCAAGAACGTGGACGGATTGATGGCTCAACCCGACATCGACGGCGGCCTGGTGGGCGGCGCGAGCCTCAAGGCAGCCGATTTCATTCGCCTTGTCCGATTCGAGTGAATCCCCGGGATACACTTCCGGGAATCCCGTGTAGAATCAACCGTAACAATCAACAGTCACGACCAGGGGCGATACCCGGGGCCCAAGCCCGGATTTTTCATGAAACACCGAGCGAAAATGGATCTGAGTCTGCCTGGCAAGGCGAAACGGCGGTTTCGACCGCAGGCGTATTCCCTGCAATACGTTGAGGATCGAAATCGTCGTTTCAACGCAGCCAGGTGGGCTCAGATCCATATGCAGCCGGTGTTTCATGAAAAATCCGGGCTAAGAGACGCCCCAAGTGAAAACCATACATCCCGGAGGTGGTCTTGTTCTTGAACGCTTACACTCTCGCACCACTGCTCGGTAGTTTCTGGACCGAACTGCTCCTCTACCTGCTCTACATCGGATTCTTCCTGAGCAGCATCCTGCTCATCGTCATCATCCTCCTCCAGGAGGGCAAGGGGGGAGGATTCGCCGGCGCATTCGGCGGCGTGGGCACCGAGGCTTTCGGTGTCAAGGCCGGAGGCATCAACAAGCTCACCGGTTTCCTGGCCATACTCTTCGTCATCTGCGCCCTGATCCTCGGCATCATGACCAAGAGCGAGGGCACCGTGGCCAAGGAAGACCTGGAACCTCCACCACCGACCTCTCAGCGCGGTATGGCGCCCGGCACCGTGCCGGCACCCGGGCCCGGGGAACAGCCGCCCATGCCGGCACCGGCACCCCGCGGGGGCCAGGCTCCCGGCGCGGGCGAGAAGCCCAAGCCGGAGGCCCCGCCACCAGAAAAGAAAGAACCGGAAAAAAAGGATCCAGCTCCTACCCCGGCCCCAGGGAAGGGTAAAAAGCCGCCACCCGTGCAGCCGGTCCCCAGAAAAAGCGGCGGATAGACGAGCACAATGGCGTCTTCCTCCAATCCCCTCCAGCCGATCTCGAGCATGACGGGGTACGGCCGGGCCTTGAGCAAGGTCTCCGGCCGGCATGTCCTTGTCGAGATCACGTCGGTAAACAACCGCTTCCTCAAGCTTCAGTTCAAGATGCCCGATCTCCTCCAGGCGCTCCGGCAGAAGTTCGAGGACAACGTCAAGAAGCACGTGGTGCGCGGATCCCTCACCCTCAACATCCTGTTCGAAACGCCCAGAATCCTCCCCGGCATCACCGTCAACAAGGACTGGGCCCGGAAGTACGTGCGTGATCTCAAGGCCTTGAGCCGGGAGCTGGGCCTCACCATGCCCGAAGACCTCGGATTCCTCGCCTCGGTGCCCGGCCTCTTCCATGCACCCGAGCGTCTGCCCGCCGTTTCCAGGGAGGACACACAACTCCTGCGGGAAACCCTGAACAAGGCTCTGGAAAAGCTGGTGACGGACCGGCAGCGGGAAGGCCGGAGCCTGGTCCAGGACATCCGGCGGCGGCAGAAGATCCTGGTGAAAGAGGTCAAGGCCATCCAGAAGAAGGCCCCGGCCGTGATGGAAGCGTTTTCCCGGCGGCTCCTCGAGCGCATGAACGTTCTGCTCCAGGGAACCGGGGTCCTGGCCGAGCCGTCGGACGTGCTCCGCGAGGTGGCCTCCTACTCCGACCGCGTGGACATCACCGAGGAGTTGACCCGGTTGAACGCCCACCTGGAGCATGTCCGGACCATCCTCGACGCTGGAGGAGAGTGCGGGAAGAAGATCGAGTTTCTCCTGCAGGAGATTCACCGGGAGGTCAACACCCTCGGGTCCAAGGCGGGGAGCAGCGCCATTTCCCCGAACGTCGTCGCCATCAAGGGTGAGGTGGAAAAGATCCGTGAACAGGTCCAGAACCTCGAATGACGCCCCGCCACGCGGCCGCGTGGTGGTGCTCACCGGCCCTTCCGGCGTGGGCAAGACCACGGTAAGCCAACGCCTCCTGACCGATCCTCGCCTGCTACGGGTCATCACGGCCACCACTCGCCCGCCTCGGCCCGGAGAAGTGGATGGCTGCGACTACCTGTTTCTGAGCCGGACGGCTTTCGTCCAGCGGCGAGAGAGGGGTGAGTTCCTCGAGTGGGCCGTGGTCTACGACGAGTTCTACGGCACCCCCCTGGCCCAGGTCGAGGCCGTGGTGGCCTCGGGCAAGGACGCCCTGCTGGTCATCGACGTCCAGGGGGCCGGACAGGTGAAACAGGCCCGGCCCGAGGCCCTGTTCCTTTTCCTCCTCCCCCCGGATCTCGAGACCCTGGAGAAGCGTCTGGCCGGCCGCGGCACCGAGAGGGATGCCCAGGTCGAGGGACGCCTGGACCAGGCCGCCCGGGAAATGGCCGAGGCCGACTGGTTCGACCACTGCGTCGTCAACGACGAGGTGGAAAAAGCAGTGGAGGCACTCCGGGCCATCCTCTGGCCGGATTGATCCGCCTCCTCGAGGTGAAACCCGACATCCCGGGTTCGAGTCACGCGCTCCAGCCGGAACAATTCGGCCCCTGACACCTTTCTTCTTCCCGAGAGATCGCTACCATGGGTCCCAAAAACCGGGAGATTCCCTTGAAAGCCTTTGACACCCGCCGGGTTCTCGTCGGCGTCACCGGCTCCATCGCCATCTACAAGACCTGCGACCTGGTGTTCACCCTGCGCAAGGCCGGAGCCCGCCCGTGTGTGGTGATGACCGAATCCGCCACCCACCTCGTGGCTCCGGACACCTTTCGCGCCCTGAGCGGTGAGGCGGTTCACACCCGCATGTTCGAGAACGAGGTCCACGCCCTGCCCCACATCGACCTGGCCGAGGGGGCCGACCTGGTCCTCGTGGCGCCGGCCACCGCCCACTTCCTGGCCAAGGTGGCCACGGGCCTGGCGGACGATCTGCTTTCCACCCTGATGCTGACCGTGAACTGCACCCGGGTCGTGGCACCGGCCATGAACGTCCAGATGTGGTCCAACCCCGCGGTGCAGCGAAACGTCTCTCGCATCCAGGCGGACGGGATTCACGTCGTGGAGCCGGTGTCCGGGCACCTCGCCTGCCGCACCGAGGGCAAGGGAAAGATGGCCCCGGTGGAGGATATCCTGAAATTCGCGGAAGGACTGCTCTGACATGGCTGGCCGGAACCACCTGATCCTCCCGGGCCTCGGGCTCCTCCTGTGGGTGGCGGCCCTTCCCTATCTGCCCCTGGTCCAGACCAGCGATCAGCGATGGATCCTCTTTACCACCGGAGCGGTTCTCATGATTCTGGCCCTCACCCGGAAGCGCCGGGAGGTTCAGGACCCGGGACCGTTCAGAACCGGCCTCGGGCAAGAGACCCGACCGTCTCGCCTCTCCCTCGGCCCCCTGTGCATCGTGGCGGTCCTGGCCCTGTTGCTGCGGCTGATCACCCTGGGCCAACCCGTGGCCGGGGATGACCCTGGATTCCTCGGGTTCTGGCCCACGGGCCAGGCCAGCCCGTTCCTGGTCCGGCTGCCCCTGGCCGTCTGCGGCGCCCTGACCCCCGTGTTCCTCTACCTCGGGGTACGACGCTGCACCGGAGAACCCGCAGCCCTCCTTGTTGCCACGGCCCTGGCCGTGGCGCCCGCCCACGTGGCCCTGTCCCAGACCCTCTGTGAGGCGGCTCCGGCCATCCTGCTCCTGGTCCTCTCCACTTTCGTCCTGAACTCGGCCATCGCCTGGGACCGACCCCTCTGGTGGTGGCTCTACGGAATCCTCCTTGCGGCCGCGGTTCCCCTGGGTCCCTGGACCCTCGCGCTCCTTCTGGGTCACGCTGCCGTGGTCCTGGGGTGGAGCCTCGTGAGACGGGTTTCCGGCTACCCCCTGCCACCGGTCCGAAATTTCCTGATTCCCCTGACCCTGGTAGCCGCGTTCCAGGCCTTGTACCTCACCCTGGGGTGGCACGAGGCCGGCCTGGATCTTGCCTGGGCCTGGCTTCCCATGGGCATCGACCACGGCCCCATTCCTGCCCTGGTCTGGATCCTGGCCGCAGTGGGCCTGTTCACGCTCCCAAGGCACGCCAATACCCGGGCCGTCTTCCTGCTCCTCGCTCCAGCGGCCTTCGTCTATCTCCTCTTCTGGTTCATTCCCCGGTTCAGGGATCTCGCCTCCTTGCCCTGGCCTCTCCTTCCGGTGTTGATCCTGCTCTCGGCTCTCGGCACCATGGCCCTGCTCAAGGGGGTGAAGTTTCTTGCCTCCTGGTTCTTTCCGGGTCGCATCTCGGGGGGGACCCTCTTCCGGGCTGGAATCGTGGTGGCCGCCTTGCTCCTCGCCCTGGCCATGCTCCCCGGCCTGAAGAGCCACTACCACCGCGCGGCCCCGGACGCCACCGGAGTGAATCCGGGCCCGAGCCACGAGGTGCGTTAGCTTGCAGGTCCGGGAGTAAAATTTTCCCGCTCGAAAACCACATAACTTCTTACTATTCTGCGCTCTCCCGCGTACCTCCCTGACGGACCGAGGATCTTCATCGAAAAATCGCTACCCAAGAACTGCCCGCGGGGGATAATCAAATCATACGAGGGAATTCCCGGCATGGACCCGGATCTTCGCTACTCGCATTGCCCGGGTCCTGGAAGAGGTAGTCTTAGATGGAAAAGGACATGTCCGAGGATCCGACTCGGATCCAGCTCGTTGCTCCCCTGCACCGCCTATCTGGTTCTCCCCGTTCTCCCATCGATTCCCCGGATGCACTGAACCGGGCCGCTCACTGGGTGAAATCTCGTCTTCAAGAAGCCGGATGCCGTGTGGACATGGACCCCGTCCCCTTTCGCGGGGGCTACTTCGAGAACGTGTACGGCACCCTGGAGGGATCCGATGCCGTACCGGGCCGGCCCCTGGTTCTGGCCGCCCACCACGACTCAGCCCCGGGCTCCCCGGACATTCTCGGTCTGGGTGGACTCGCCGTGCTCCTGGAGACGGCCCGGATCCTGGCCCAGTCACCGCCCGGGATCCCCGTGGTATTCGCCTCCTACACCCTGAGGAACTGGGGCATGGCCGGCAGCTTTCACCACGCCCTGCGCCTCCGGGAGGATTCGACGGGCATCCTCGGCCTGATCAACATCGACTCGGTCGGGAAGGATTCAACCCGGGAGAGCCCACCCGCGGATCCCTGGCCCCTACCCCGGCTCCTGGCCTCGTTCACCCCCCGTCGATCTTCCCGCAAGACCGGCCTGCTGAGCGTGGTGGGCAACTTCGCCTCCAGAACGTTGCTTCGACGTGTGGTCCAGGCCATGCGCCAGGAAGGACCGTGGCCGGGAAAGACATCAAACCGGACCCGAATCAACGTCGTGACCCTCCCGGGTCGGGGGTTTATCATGCCGCAGATGCGGGTGGGAGACCATGCGCCCTTCTGGGACGCTGGAATCCCCTCGGTCATGGTGGCGAATACGGCCTCGTTCCGGAATCCGGAGCCCCACGAGACCCATGAACGGTCCTGCAGCCGGAAAACACGGGAACCCCTAGAAACACTGGACCGGACGCTCCTGAAGGGCGTCACCCGGGGGGTCCTGAGCGCGGTCCGTAATCTCTCTAATGGCAGGAAATTAGAACAATCGGACGGGTTGGGAGCCTGACGCCCCGGTTTCACGGCAAGCCGGCTATGGCTTCCACGGCAATCCAGCCTATAATTCGGCACCATGAAGATCCTCGTGACAACCGGTTCCACCCGGGAGTACATCGATCCGGTGCGGTTCCTCTCCAACGACGCCAGCGGACGGCTTGGCGTTGAGATCGCCAGGATAGCTTTCGAGCGCGGTCACGAAACGGTTCTGGTCCACGGTCCTCTCAGCATTCACATCCGAGATCTTACGATCCCGGACGGGGTGGAGCAGGTACCCGTTGTCACCACCGATGAGATGGATCGAGAAGTTCGGGCCCGGTTCGGGGCCACGGATGTGGTGTTCATGGTTGCGGCCGTTGCGGACTTCAAGCCGGTGCACTACTCCACCAGAAAATTGAAGCGAAGAGATCCGGAGCAGGTATTTACCTTCTCGCGCACGAAGGATATCCTGAGGGGCCTCGGCGCCTCGAAGACCCACCAGTTCCTGGTGGGCTTCAACCTGGAAACCGAGAAGCTCGAGGAGGAAGGCCGCAGAAAGCTGGAGGAGAAGAACCTGGACCTGATTGTCTTAAACGGACCGGAAAACATGGGGCGTCACGAGGCCACGGTCCGGATCCTGGGCCAGGAGGGGATCGTGGCCGAATGGGAAGCCCTTCCCAAGGCCGAGATCGCCGGGCTTCTCATCGGCCTGGTGGAAGAGCGCCGGGCGGGATTACCGGGCAAGGTTGATAGCAGGATTGACTGAAGTCGAGGTGCAGGGCGGTACACCATGACCCAAGAAATCCGGATTGCCATCGAGCAGATGCCTCATGCCAGAGGCCTACCGCTTCCAGCGTACCAGACCCCGGGTTCCGCGGGTATGGACCTCCAGGCTGCCATCCACGAATCCGTAGGACTCCTGCCTGGAGCGAGGGCGGCCATCCCCACGGGCATCCGCATTGCCCTGCCCGAGGGATCCGAGGCTCAGATCCGACCTCGCAGCGGCCTGGCCATGACCAAGGGCCTGACCATGGTCAATGCCCCGGGCACCATTGATTCGGACTACCGGGGGGAAATCAAGATCTCGGTCATCAACCTGGGTCAGGACCCGGTGGAGATCCACCCGGGCATGCGCATCGCCCAGATGGTGGTGGCGCCGGTTCAACGCGTAGCCTGGGACGAGGATACGACACTTGATGATACGGCACGTGGAGCCGGAGGATTCGGCTCCACCGGGGAGGGAATTCACAGTGGCAAGACCGTCAAAGAAGAAGAAATCCCGGGATGAAGAAACTCCGGTCCGGACCTCCGGAGCCGGAAACACCGGAGACCTAACCGGAGACCTAGATGACGCTGAGGAGACCAACACCCGGCGTATCCTCCGGGAGTCCCTGGCCATCGTCATCTTCGCCCTCAGTATTTACCTGTTGCTGAGCCTGGCGGCCGGCAGGGACCTCTGCGGCCCCCTCGGTGGCAGCCTCCAGGCATTCTTCCGCTCCGCCTTCGGCATGCCCGCTTCGTACCTGCTGACGATCCTCCTGTTCACCCTCGGCGTCTTCAACCTGCTGAACATGCCCCTGCTCCTGAAACCGCTGAGCCTTCTGGGCCTGGCCGGGAGCGTGGGCGCTCTGGCCACCCTGGTCTCCATACCCGAGGTCCAGCACGGATCGAATGAAATCAGCGAGGCGGCCCTCCATCACGGCGGCTACCTGGGAGCCCACCTCGCCTGGTTCCTGGTGGACAACCTCCAGACTTTCGGTGCCACCCTCGTCACCCTCACCCTCGGCATCATTGCCCTCATCTTCGCCACGGACCGGTGGATCCTCAAGGCGGGCTTCCACGGCACGACCGCCCTGTTCCGGTTCCTCTCCACGCCCGCGCCCCCGGTCCAGGACATGGACGACGAGGACGGGAAAGAAACCAAAGGCACCCGGAAAGCCCGACCCGAAAAATCCGCCACCCGGCCCCAGGCCGGGCCAGAAAGCCCGTCCGCCTCCCCTTCGACCGCCCGGATCCGCAAGGTGGGTGTGCTGAAAGCCAGCGATCTCCCGGTCCGAAAGACCGAGCCCATCTCGACTCCGCCCAGGCCCATGCCCGGTTCCGAGTCCCCCACCCGTCCCAGGCCGATCATTCGCGGGACCCGCCACCCCCAGCCGGGCCCCATTGCCTCGGACGGGCTGATCAAACGGGCCACGACGGCAAAGAAAATGCCCGAAAAAACAAAACCGGCCTCCTGGAACACCTCCCCCATCCAGCCCCCCCAGTTCAAGCAGTTCGTCGGAATGCCCGCTGATTCCAAGTACGTCTTCCCCTCCCCGAACCTCCTCGACGACCCCAAGCGAGTGAACACCACCCGGGAAGAAGCCGCAATCCGGAAGCGAGCTGCCATCCTGGTCAAAGCCCTGAACAACTTCAGGATCTCCTGCGAAGTGGTGGAGATCGAGAGGGGACCGGTCATCACCCTCTACGAGCTCGCTCTGGCTCCGGGCACCAAGGTGAAGCAGATCACCAACCTGAGCGACGATCTGGCCATGGCCCTGAAGGCGACCTCGGTGCGCATCGTGGCCCCGATCCCAGGCAAGTCCACCATGGGTGTGGAAGTCCCCAACTCCATCCGGGACGAGGTCCGCATCAAGGACCTGGTCCTGGCCCCTTCCTTCAACAAGACCCGGGCCGCACTGCCCTTGCTCCTGGGCAAGGACGGCAACGGCAATCCGCTGCTGGAGGACCTGACCCAGATGCCTCACCTCCTGGTGGCCGGCGCCACCGGTGCAGGCAAGAGCGTCTGCCTGAACACCATCATCATGAGCTTTCTCCTCACCCGCCGCCCCGAGGAACTCCAGCTCATCCTCATCGATCCCAAGATGGTGGAACTGAGCCAATTCCGGAAAATACCCCACCTCATGACCCCGGTGGTGACGGACATGCGCAGGGCCCCCGGCATCCTGGAGTGGGCGGTGCAGCGCATGGACGAACGGTATGGCCTGCTCAACGCCGCCCGGGTGCGCCACCTCATCGCCTACAACAAGCTCAAACCCGCGGACCGAACAGCGCGGATGAAGGAACACAGCCGGGATCCGGATTCGGCCCCCCCCTACCTGCCCTACATCGTCATTATCGTGGACGAGATGGCCGACCTGATGATGTCCAACTCCAAGGAGGCGGAGAACTTCATCACGCGGCTGGCCCAGAAATCCCGGGCCGTGGGCATCCATCTGGTCATGGCCACCCAGCGGCCCAGCGCCGACGTCATCACCGGCCTCATCAAGGCGAACATGCCCACCCGCATCGCCTTCAAGGTGTCCAGCAAGACCGATTCCCGTATCGTGGTGGACCAGAACGGGGCGGAAAAACTGCTGGGCATGGGAGATATGCTCTACCTGCCTCCTCGGTCGTCCAATCTCATGCGGTGCCAGGGCACCTATGTTTCAGACGAAGAAGTCCGGAGAGTGGTGGGCCACGTGATCGGGGTGGCCAAGCCCAAATTCGACGAAGAACTGGGGGGTGTGGACCCCAAGGCCAGGAAGAAGAACTTCAGCGACGACTTGTACGACGAGGCCGTACGCACAGTGCTTGAAACCGGCCGGGGTTCCACCTCCCTGCTCCAGCGCAAGTTCCAGATCGGATATACCCGCGCCGCCCGGCTAGTGGACATGATGGCCCAGGACGGCATTGTCGGAAAGTACAAGGGCAGCCAGGCGCGCGAGGTGGTCATGAGCCTGGAGGAGTGGGAAAGCCGGCGGAAGCGCTCGTGACCGGCCGGTCCCCCCGCGGATCACGAACGTCAGTTTTTTCTCGTAAGCCCTAGGCCAGTGGCTATAATACGCTCTGGTTTGAATTCCGCACCTTCCATGAGTTCAGAGGCGAAGCCTGTCCGGGAGCCCGGTCGGGTTCGATCTGGGGTTCAAGCCGCCGGAACGGATGGAACGTGCGGTATGGCCCCTGTCGGGGGGTGGCGGGACCCGATGGACTCCTCGAGAGCCCAACGCCTCCGACATTGAAAGACTTCTGGGGTTCCGGCCGGCGGTTCCGGAGCCCTGATCGAGAATTCCATTCTGGACCTGTCCGGGCCCTACGCGCCCGGCCCGGGTACGCGATGTCCTTCTGCGCTTGGAGCCACTCATGGCAGAGTCTGCAAGAGACTACCCTCCCTACGATCGACGCTCCCTGAAGGGCCGGCTTCCCAACGCCATCGAATGGACGGCCCTGGCACTCTTCGGAATCAGTGTTCTCATCCTCGTCAGTCTGCTGCTGGACCCACCCAGGGAGATGGAGGAGAGCGGCGGGTTCTTCCTGAGCCGCCTTCCATTCAGTTTTCTCGGCGCCGGCACCTATATCCTGGTGAGCCTGGTGGGATTCTGGTCCGCCATCATCTTCTTCAAGAACCGGATCCAGAACCTGGCCCTGAAGGCCTTCGGCATCACCCTCATGGCCGTGTCGTTTTCCACCTTCCTGAGTCTCGTGATGAGCCATCCGGTCGCCGAGGCCTATTACGGCGGGTACGCGGGTTTTGCCGTCAAGAGCGGACTCCAGGGGCTCTCGCTCATCCTGTCCGTTCCCCTCGTCACCCTCGTCTTCATCATTTCCACGATCTTCGCCACGGACTGGTTCTTCTACGAGATCATCCGGGGAGATCCTCGAGGCACGACGAATCTGTCCGGTGCCATGACCCGGATCCTGCCGGGCGTCACCCCGTCCGAGGAGACAGCTCTGGTCGAGGACCCGTATCAGGTGGGCCCAGAGCCCGGAGAGGGCTACTACCAGGACGGAGATGAGGAGGGATATGAGGAGAAAGAAAGAGTCGAGGGTGGTTCCCCGGCCGGGAAAGCAACAATCTCCGAGGCGCCCCCGTCTCGAGGGCCGAGGATCATGCGCCGCATCTACCCCAAGCTGGAAAACGTGCAGCCGGTGGCCACCCTGGAGGAGGCCGAAGAAGAAGACGACATCAATGCCGACATTAATGAAGACATTGAAGAAGCCCATGACGAGGAATACGTAGAGGAGCACGAGGAAGCCGAAGAGCCGGCCGAGGAGACCGCGGCTGCGGCCCTCTATGAAGAAGTTGATGAAGAAGTTGATGAAGAGACCGAGGACGAGGTTGAAGAAGAAGCTGAAGAAGAAGCTGAAGAAGAAGTAGACGAAGAGGCTGAGGACGAGGTTGAAGAAGAAGCAGACGAAGAGATCGAGGACGAGGTAGAGGCCGAAGAGGACACGGAAGAAGACATCGAAGAGGAGGAGGAAGAAGAGGAAGAGGAAGAAGTCGTCGGTTTCAGGCTCTATTTCCCCGAAGCGGACGAGGAGGATGAGGAGGAGGAGGAAACCACCCAAGAAGACGAAGAGCGTGGCACGAGGATAGCGGCCTTCCTGGAAGAGGAGGAGGAAGAAGAAGAAGAAGAAGACGTTGAAGACGTAGAAGAAGATGAATACGAGGACGACGAGGAATACGAAGACGAGGACCAGGAACCTGAGTCGGAGACCGCCTTCGAGGAGGATGAGGAAGAATTAGAAGAAGAGTCTCCTGCGCCTGTCCCACTTGAAACTGAGATCGTGACCGAAGAGGAGGAGGAGGAGTACGAGGTCATCGCCACCGAGGATCCGGAAGACGAGATCCTCACCGTGGATCTGGACGAAGAGGAGGAGGCAGAAGCGGCGGTCGGCAAGATGCTCCATGCGGATACGGTTCTCGGGGCAGGCCTCTCTCCCACCGCTCCCCTGGCAACGGAAAGCAACGCAGATCCCTTTGCCGACGCCCCGGTGAGGGGCGACCTCTTCGAGGACGCTCCGGCACCCGGAAAACCCCGCCGAAAGTCCAGACGCACGGCCGCCGAGGTGGACCTGGCCATGGATCAGCTGATGCCGACCCTGACCCGGATGAAGGACAAGATTTCGGATCTCGAGGAGAGCGATGCCGCAAGCTCCAAGGCCCGGGACCGGATCTACCAGCAGGCCGTGGACACCATCTTCACGTCCCGGAAGGCCAGCGTGGGAGTCCTCCAGAAAAAGCTGAACCTCGGCATTCGAGAGGCCAACAGCCTCATCCAACGCATGGAGACCGAGGGGGTCATCGGCCCCCAGAAGGGCAAGCGCAAGACCCGGGATATCCTGATTTCCAGGCGGGAGTTCGATGAAATCGGGTAGCCGGAACCGGAGTCGAGTCTGGGTCGGGCGCCGGATGTCTTGTTGTGGGGAAGCCGAGAATCCCGGGATTTCAGGTGCATGATGAAGGTGGCTTTGATCAGCCTGGGGTGTGCCAAGAACCTCGTGGACTCCGAGGGGCTTCTCGGCCGACTGGCCGATACCGGGGACATGGACCTCACGCAGGATCCCGAGGACGCGGATGGTGTGATCATCAACACCTGCGGCTTTCTCCAGGCCGCCCGGGAAGAGTCCGAGGACGTCACGGCCGAGATGGTCCGGCTGCTGAGGGGGGGGCGTCTCTCGTGGGTCGCCATGGCCGGTTGCCTCGTGGAACGGTACGGCCCCGAGCTGAGCAAGAAATTTCCCGACGTCACGTTCCTCGGGTTCAAGGATTACGAGAACGTCGAGACCCTGGTGCGCCGGGCCCGGGACGGCGACCTGAATCCGCCCCCGCCGCCCTCGAAGCGCCGCCCCAGAGAACACCAGGGCATTCACGGCTCCCGCCTGCTCCTCACCCAGCAGAGCTTCGCCTATCTGCGCATCTCCGAGGGCTGCAGCCTGCGGTGCAGCTTCTGCGTCATTCCCGACATCCGGGGGGAGTACCGGAGCCGCAACCCCGAGGACCTGGTGGCCGAAGCCGAGGCTCTGGCCCTCGCCGGCGTCAACGAGCTGGTCCTCGTCTCCCAGGACACCACCTACTTTGGCCACGACCAAAAGAATAACGAGTTCCTCCTGCCGCAACTCCTCGAACAATTGAGACACGTGGAGGGCATCGAGTGGATCCGGCTGCACTACCTGAATCCGGCCTTCACCTCGGGCAGGCTCCTCCGGGCCATGGCGGAAATTCCCGAGGTGGTGCCCTACCTGGACATGCCCGTGCAGCACGCAGCCGACACTGTCCTCAGGCGCATGAAGCGCACGCCGGGCGTGGCCGGCATCCGCAAGGTGATCGATGAGGCGAGGCAGAGAATCCCCGACCTCACCCTGCGCACCACGGTGATGGTCGGATTTCCCGGCGAGACCCGGGCGGAGTTCCAGGCGCTCCTGGATTTTCTCCAGGACGTGAGGTTCGACCGGCTGGGCTGCTTCACCTTTTCACCGGAACCGGGAACCCCGGCCGTGGAACTGCCCGATCCGGTGCCCGAGGACGTCAAGGAGGAGCGCCGCCACCGGGTCATGGAGCTCCAGGAGGGCCTGACCCGGTCCTCCCAGGACCGGAAGGTCGGCACGATCCAGGACATTATGGTTGACATCACGGTGGACATCCCCGGCCTCGAGGTGCAAGATCTGGAAGGTCCTGATCCCGAGATGAAGATCCAGGGCGAAGGTCGCACCCCAGGTGACGCCCCCGAGGTCGACTGCAAGGTCTATCTCCAGGGCGAAGGCTGGGTTTGTGGCGGCCCGGTGCCCGCCCGGATCACGGCCCGGCAAGACTTTGACCTGATCGCCTGTCCTCTGGAAGAGCCATGAACCTGCCCAATCGCCTGACCCTGAGCCGCCTGTTCGTGGCGCTCGGACTGTTCGTCATGCTGGAAATTATCCGCCAGGCCTCGATACAGGGTAAGACTGACTCTGTGGAATATCTGGCTTACATCGGCTTCGTCCTCTTCCTCGTGGCCGCCCTGACCGACTTCCTGGACGGCTACCTGGCCCGACGCCGGAAGATCACCAGCGACTTCGGCCGCATTGCCGATCCCTTCGCCGACAAGGTGCTCATCTGCGGCTCCCTGGTCTTTCTCTCGGGCACCCACGGCGTGGATGACATCATCATGCCCTGGGTGGTGGTGGTGATCCTGGCGCGGGAGTTCCTGGTCTCGGGGCTGCGGGGCTTCATCGAATCCCGGGGTCTCTCCTTCGGGGCCAAGGCCGTGGGCAAGCTCAAGATGATCCTCCAGTCCTTCCTGGTGGGCGGGGCCCTCTTCGTCCTGGGCCCGGGCAAGAACGAGCCGCGCCTCAAGGACGTGGTGCTCCTGTTGATCATGATCGCCACGGTGGTCATCACCGTCTATTCCGGCTTTCTCTACGTCAAGGCCGCATTGAAGGTCCTGGCCCAGGGTGACGGAGAGGCCGCCGAGAAGACGCCCGATGAGGCCGAGACAGCCTCCCCCGAGGAAGGGCAGGAACCCCCCGAGTGAAGTCCCTGTATCACGTCCTCTCCACGTTCTTCTACCTCGGCCATGTACCCGTTGCCTCGGGCACCTGGGGAACCGCCGGGGCCATGGCCGGCGTGCTCCTCTATGCTCACCTAGGCCCGGCCTCCTGGCCCTATCTGCCCCTCTCCCTCGGCCTCGCCGGGGTCCTCTTCCTCATCGGGATTCCGGCCGCGACCTGGGCCGAGCGAGAATACCGCCGGAAGGATCCGCCGGAGTATGTCCTGGATGAAGTGATCGGCTACCTCATTGCCGTGGCCTGGATCACGCCTCCGTCCTGGGAAGCCGCTCTCATCGCCTTTTTTCTGTTCAGGGCAACGGATATAATCAAGGTCTACCCGGGCAACAAGGCCGAAAGTCTGCCGGGCGGGTACGGAATCATTCTCGACGACGTGGTTGCAGGGCTCTACGCGCTGATCCTCATGGTCCCCGTGAGAGTTTTCCTGTTCCCGTAGAACGGACGAAGACAGGGAGCCGAAATACCCATGGCCAAACGCACCCAGAACCCCTCGAAACGACGCCCTCAGGCTTCGGGCGGCCGGAGACGGTTACGAGGCATGGGGATATCCTTCAAGCTCGCCCTGGCCTTCTCCCTGACCATCACCGTGCTCATGGCGCTGGGCGGTTTCATTCTCTACAACCAGGCCGCAACCGCCCTTGACGAGGCCATTGACAGCTTCGGTGTGACCCAGGCCCGAACCCTGGCTCTCCAGGACATCGACGTGTGGCGCTACAAGTCCGGCACCTTCCAGGAACTCAAGGACGGCATCCGGAACGCCGTGCAGAACCATCCGACCTGGCTCCAGGCCGTGGCCGGGGTGGTGCCCCGGAGCGTGGTGACCCGGAACCTCGGTGAAATGCCGAGGCCGGATCCGGACCAGCTCAACCGCGAAAAGCGGGAAATCCGCGCCCACGACCAGGATCGAGCCCGGGCCAATGCCCGCCGACTCGAGTTGATCACCTCCATCGTGGCGGGCAAGGAGAAGATCGACGTGGACGTGGTGGACGTGTTCATCTTCGACGCCAGCCGGCCCCGGAAGCTCCTGGTGAAGGCCAATCCCCGGAAAGCCCAGTTCCAGGCCAGGTCCTCGACCCGGAACTACGTGGCCGTGGGACTCGACGGCACCGAGGTGGAAACCGCCACCGAAATCGAGAGCGGCACCATCATCCTGGGGAACCGCCGCATGCCCGGCCGGTCCTTTGAGCAGCCCATTTACAACGAGGCCGGACGAAAGGTCGGCACGGTCCAGCTCATCCTGAGCGAGGACCGCGTTGCGGCGCGGAAGCAGAAGCTGGCCGTGAGCTGCCTGGTCATCACCCTGGTCATGCTGGCCGCCGGCGTGGTGGTGAGCCTGGTGCTGGCCGGCATCCTTGCCACGCCGCTGCGGAAACTGGTGGACGCCGTGGACGCCGTGGCCAAGGGCAACCTGAGCCACCGCACCTACGGCCACACCCGGGACGAGATCGGACTCCTGGCCCTGTCCGTGGACACCATGATCCAGACCCTGCGGGAAGCGGAGGAGGACCAGTCGATCCTGGCGGCCAGGGAGCGCGAGATGTCCCTGGTGGCCGACCTCAGGCGTAACCTCCTGCCCAACGAGGTCCCCTCGCTCAAGGGCTTCGAGCTGGAGGCGAGCTACCGGCCCACCACGCGGGTCGGGGGGAACTACTACGACTTCCTCCCCTTCCCGGACGGACGCCTCGGCGTGCTGGTGGCCGACACGGCGGGCGAGGGCGTCATCGCGGGATTCACCATGAACCTGTTCCGCGGCTTTGTCCACGC
Source organism: uncultured Planctomycetota bacterium (assembly GCA_964485695.1). Lineage (GTDB taxonomy): Bacteria > Planctomycetota > JAFGQW01 > JAFGQW01 > JAFGQW01 > CAZAKZ01. The sequence goes on from CAZAKZ010000013.1 coordinate 42,781, forward strand.
CGAGAAGGAATGGGTCAAGGACCCGGTGGACATGCTGCGCCGCGTCAACCGCCACCTGAGTCGGGACATCAAGAAAGGCGTCTACGTAACGGCCTTTCTCATCGTGGTGGAACCGGGGAGCCACGAGCTGCACCTCGTGAACGCCGGCCATCTGCCCGTACTCAGGTGGATGAGCAAGGAGAAGAAGCTGCGCGTGGCCAGCACCGAAGGCATCGCCCTGGGTCTGGACAAGGGGCCCATCTTCGACGAGCGGCTGCAGACGAGCAAGATGACCCTGAACAAGGGAGATCGGGTGGTGATCTACACCGAGGGAGTGTTCAAGATCGAATCCGCGGACGAGGAAGAGCTGGGCGAGGTGGGTTTCAACAAGCTCGTCGCCAAGAACGCGCCCATGCACTCGGCGGCCTTCATGAATCTGGTGGAGCGGAGCATGGAGAAATACCGGGAAGGCGGCCCCGAGACCGACGACTACACCATCATCACCTTGAAGGCCATTTGACATGCGCATCGCGGAATTTCAGCATCTCATCGAATCCATCTACCTGGAGAAGGATCGAAACCGGGGTGTGGGCGGGACGTTTCTCTGGTTCACGGAGGAGGTGGGCGAGCTGGCCCAGGCCGTCCGCACCGGCAACCGCATCACGTTGCCCGGGGAGTTTGCCGATGTTCTGGCCTGGCTCTCCACCCTGGCCAGCCTCACGGGCGTGGACCTGGAGAAGGCGGCTCTGGAGAAGTACCGGGGCGGATGCCCGAAATGTTCGGACACGCCCTGCAGCTGCAGGGAACCGGGGACGGCGTCGTAGTTCCGATCTCACGCGGGTTTTTTAGCTCAGATCGAGCTATTTTCGGGCCGTGAGGTGCCCCACACCCCGAAAATAGCTCGATCTGAGCTAAAAAACCCGCGTGAGATCGGCATGCCTGTCTGATATATCGAGTCCTCCGGCAGAGCCGGGAGTTCATCCTGAAATTGACAGGGCAAGGCATGACTGGGGAAGAATACGCACTCATCGCGGTGAACCGGCCGGTGTTCCGCCAGTTCCACTACCGCATCCCCGCCGACCTCGCCGGCCGCATCCTCGTCGGGTCCCGGGTCACGGTGCCCTTCGGCCACAGCCGCGCCTCCGGCGTCTGCGTGGGCTTTGACACCGACCCCCCGCCGGTCACGGCCGACCGCATCAAGGCCGTGTCCGGACTCGTAGATCCCGAGCCCCTGTTCACCTCCGAGACCCTTCGCCTGGCCGCTTGGATGTCGAGGTACTACCTCTGCCCCCTCGGAGAAGTCCTGGCCTCGTTCCTCCCCAGCGGCGTGGCCCGGGCCCAGCGGGCCGTGGCCGTGGTGAGTCTGGATCCCGACCGGGGCGATGCCCTGGCCGAGGCCGAGGCGTGCGCACGCCGCGCCCCCCGGCAGGCGGCGTTGCTCAAGCGCCTCCACAAGGCCGGCGAGATCCCCCGGACCACCCTGCGGGCCCACCCCGACTTTTCCCCGGGGGCCTACGCCGCCCTGGTCAAGAAGGGCTGGGTGCGCATCCTCCACGGCCCCTCCACGAGCCCGCTGCCCGAGGCCCAGGGCCCCCGGGAGAGGCCTCCGGCCCTGGACCCGACCCCGGCCCAGGTCGAGGCCGTCCGGGCCGTGAACGAGGCCGAGGGCTTTGCCCCGTTCCTCCTCCACGGCGTCACGGGCAGCGGCAAGACCGAGGTCTACCTCCGGGCCATCGCCGCCCGCGTGGAAGCGGGGAAGAAGGCCGTGGTGCTGGTGCCGGAAATCGCCCTGACCCCCCAGACCGTGGACCGGTTCCGCGCCCGGTTCGACCGGGTGGCCGTGCTCCACAGCGCCCTCACCCCCCGGCAGCGGAGCCGGGCCTGGCTGGCCATCCGGCGCGGCGAGGTTGACGTCACCATCGGTGCGCGCAGCGCCATCTTCGCCCCGGTGCCGGACCTGGGCATCCTGGTGGTGGACGAGGAGCACGAGCCCACCTTCAAGCAGCAACAGAATCCGCGCTACAACGCCCGGGACCTGGCCGTGAAGCGGGCCCAGCTCCTGGGCATTCCCGTGATCCTGGGCAGCGCCACGCCGAGCGTGGAGTCCTACCACAATGCCCTCACGACTCGCTACCGCCTCCTCCGCCTCCCCCACCGGGTGACGGGCCGGCCCCTGCCCCGGGTGGACGTGGTGGACCTGACCACGGACAGCGCCCGGAAACGAGGCCTCTCCATCCTCGGCCGGACCCTGGAGGCGGCGCTCGAGGAGACGCTCAGGCGCGGCGACCAGGCCCTCCTGTTCCTCAACCGCCGCGGGTATCACACCGTGTGCATCTGCGACCTGTGCGGCACGCCGATGCGGTGCCCCCACTGCGACCTCACCCTCACCTTCCACAAGGCCCGCCACCTCCTCCTGTGCCACACCTGCATGCACGTCACCTCGCCGCCCGGACGCTGCCCGGAGTGCGGTGGCAAGGAGGCACTCAAATTCCTCGGCCTCGGCACCGAGCGCATCGAGGAGATCATCCGCACCCGGTTCCCCGACGCCCGCATGGCCCGCATGGACAGCGACACCATGACCCGGCCGGAGTCCTACCGCGAAGTGCTGGCCCGGTTCCGGGCCCGGGACCTGGACCTCCTGGTGGGCACCCAGATGATCGCCAAGGGCCTCCACTTCCCCGGCGTCACCTTGGTGGGCGTCATCTCTGCGGACACGGCCCTGTCCATCCCCGACTTCCGCGCCTCGGAGCGCACCTTCCAGCTCCTGACCCAGGTGGCGGGCCGGGCCGGCCGCGGCGAAGCCCCGGGCCGCGTCATCATCCAGAGCCTCGACACCCGGCACTACGCCGTGGTCACCGCCTGCAACCAGGACTACGAGGGCTTTGCCGAGAAGGAGCTGGCCACGAGAAAGGCCTTCACCCTCCCGCCCTTCACCCGGCTGCTTCGCATCCTGCTCACGGCCCGGGACGAGGAGAAGCTGCGCAAGGCGTCCCGGGCGGCGGGGGATCTCCTCCATCCCCTGCGGGACGTCCAGGGCATGGAGGTGCTGGGCCCGGCCCCCGCCCCCGTGTTCAAGCTGAAGGACGACTACCGCTACCACATCCTGGTGAAGTCCCTCGAGCACGAGGGCTTGCTGCGTGCCTTCCAGGCCCTGGAGGGTGCGGGACGCGCCTGGCGCCGGGGGATCCAGATGCACCTGGACATGGACCCCATGGGGCTCGGGTGAAGCATACCCGGCTCATGAAATCACCTATCCTGATTTCATCGGCACTGAACGAATCGAATCGGGCTCGTTCAGGCCGGATGAATGAATGAAGGGCGAGTGAGTCTGTTTTGATTCATTGACACTGGATGAATCGCCGGTCCGGGTTTCATGAGGACTGAATGAGCTGATTGAGGCTCATTGACCGGCCATGAACCGCCTGCTCAGTCAAGCGTCCTCTGCCGTCTCCTCCTTGCCCGTGACGCTCAGGAAGTGCGCCTCCAGGGTGTTGCCCTCCCGGAACTCCCGGGGGGTGATGTCCATGTCCAGGAGCTTGCGGAGCACCGCGACTACGACGGCGTCTGCGCCTTCGCTGTCCTCCGGAGTCGCCAGGGAGGCGGTGTAACGCCGGTCGCCGCTCCTGCGCAGCGCTTCCACGCCCTGGAGCGCCGTGAGCGTCTGGATCTCCTCCTCCGTGAGCGACCGGGAGAGGTGGACCACGAGTTCCAGGCCTGATCGGGTGATGTCCTCCACGGAGCCCGCCGTCACCAGCTTGCCGTGGTCCAGGATGGCCACGTGGTCGCAGAGCTCCTGGATCTCGGCCATGTTGTGGGAGCTGATCATCACCGTGGCCCGGGCCTCGTTGAGCTCCAGGACCAGGTCGCGGATCTGGCGGGCGTTCTTGGGATCCAGCCCCGAGGTGGGCTCGTCCAGGAGGATGACCTCGGGATCGCCGAGAAAGGCCTGGGCCAGCCCCAGGCGCTTGATCATGCCGTGGGAGAGGCTGTAGACGCGGCGCTTCATGTAGCCGGCGAGGCCCACGCGATCCAGGGCCCGCTTCACCTCCTCCTCGGCCTCGTGCCGGTTCTTGCCGATGAGCATGAGGAAGAACACCAGCTGATCCAGGATGGGCACATTGCGCTGGAAGAGCGCGTCCTGGGGCAAGATGGTGAGACGGCCCCGGAGCCGGCCGATCTGGCGCACGTCGATGCCGAGAACCTCCACGAGGCCCTGGTCCGCATTCAGGAAATTGGCCGCGATGGAAAACAGGGTCGTCTTGCCGGCGCCGTTGGGACCCAGGAGCCCGAACAGGGACTGGGGCTCCACGGTGAAGGAGACGTCATCCAGGGCCTGGATGGTACCGAACCGCCTGGATAACCGGTCCACTTTGACTGCCAGGTTGGTCACGGTGCATCTCCCGATTTCAAAGATCTCGCTTCTGGAAATGGCGATGGCCCAGGAACAGGAACAGGGCGGTGTATCCCAGACAGGCGGCCGCCGCACCCAGGACGACCAGCAGGTTGTGGTGGAGAAGGTAGTTGTGGATTCCCCAGGGGAGGACGTATATCACGTACGAAGCGGGCTCCCAGGTCAGGCTACCGATCTTGGCAAACAGGGGTACGATCCCGACGACGAGGTTGCAGATGACCAGCGAAAGAAAGGGAGAATCCATGGAAGCGGACATCCAGGAGCACAGCGCCACGTAGGGAAGGCAGATGAGGGTGAAGGCGATGAGGCCGCGCAACCCCCACGTGAACAGGTCGGGCCAGGCATAAACCTGGAGCTTGAATCCGATGTAGAGGATGATCACCACCAGCAGGAATACCATGACCAGGATGTTGAACAGGGCGGTGCCGAGGAAACGCCCGAAAAAGATGTTGGGTCGTTCCGTGCGGAGCAGATGGTACCGGAGCCCCCGGGATCCGATGTCTCCCGAGAACTGATTGAAGGCACCGAGAGCCACGAGGAAGGGCAGGATGAAGATCATGACGAGAAAGATGGCCGAGAGCATGGCCGGCTTTTTATCGAGGAGATAGGAGGTCCATTTCTCGGTCCTCTCCTCGTCCCCTCCACTGCCGCCGAGGGCCCACATCACGCCGGGCCGGGCGAAATCGACGAGATCCTCGAGGATCTTCTGGTCTTCGACCTCCAGGCCCATGTTGGACCGGACGTTTTCCTTCTGCATCTCCACCGGAGAGACGAACAGGTGCGCAATCAACAGCCCGCACACCAGGACCAGGATCGCAAAGATGATTCCGGTGCCTCCTCGCATGGCGTAGCGGCCCGAATAGAGGCTGATCAGCTTGAGGTGCTGTCGGTTGACGGTATGCAGGCTCATGAATCATCACCTTGCTGGAGGCGTCGTGATCTCCGGGATGAGAAATGGAACGAAAGAGGCTGTGTCACCCTTTCCAATGCCCGGTTTCTAGGTCAGTGGATGAAGTCCTCCTTGAACACGGTGTTGAGCAGGGCCAGCGTGAGGACGGGGTAGATCAGGCCGATCATGGTCATGAGGTTGAATCCCCCACCCCCTTCTTTTGGCATCATGATCACGCTGACCACGCTGCTCGCGATGGCGATGATTGCGTAGGCGTTTCCGAGGCCCCGGCCCAGGACTTTCTTCTGCTTCAGGTAGCCCACACCGGAGATGATGAGGAGGATCGACGCGATCAGGCTGAGGGAAAAGGAAAAGACCAACATGGCCGAAGTAACGCCTTCCTTTTCAAAAGCCTCCTTTATCTTCTGCTGGGCTTCATCAGCAACCTCGGTCGAGAATACAATCGCGATGACCGCCGCAAGAAAGAGAATCGAGAGAATGCTCAACCCACCGAAGATGAAGTTCAACACTGCCATGGCCGTCAGCCCGCCGGGCCGCTTGCCTTCGTCCATCGTGACCTCCTGTCTATGAATCGACCTGGGGAAATCCCGGAACCCGATCCGGAATCCGGAAGACGGCTTTCTATCCGGCCTCGACACCGTTGTCAAGGTCCAAGGATACGGGTTCCGCCCGGGACTCGCGGGGAAGGATTCTCCCTTTGCCGGGGCTGGAATTTCACATACACTGCCTTCGACGACGACCCCATCGGATTCGCAAGATAATCGAAAAAGGAGTCACCATGTTCGGAAAAGCAAGGCGGTTCTTTCCCGGCACCCTCCCGGCATCGACCTTCGGGATTTGGGTCTTCCTGGCCGTAGCGGCGCCGGCCCAGGACCCGTGCGACTGGGTCGACGGCCGGCCGGACGGCTGCACCTCCATCACCGTGGGCCGCAAGGCCTCGGCCGACGGCTGGGTCACCACCTCCCACACCTGCGACAGCAATCGCACCCGGGCCTGGCTCGACATCACGCCGGCCCGGGACCACGAGGCGGGGACAAAGAAGACCCTCCGGAAGCGCCTCAAGGACGACTCCAGGGCCATGCCCACCTACCGCTACGACGCCGTGGGCACGATCCCCCAGGCCCCCCACACCCACGGTTTCATCAACACGGCCTACCCCTGCATGAACGACCGCCAGCTGGCCGTGGGGGAATCCACTTTCGGCGGCCGCAAGGCGCTCAAGTCCGACAAGGGCCTCATCGATTGCCAGGCCCTGGTCGAGCTCATGATCGAGCGCTGCACCACCGCCCGGGAGGCGATCCGCCTGGCCGGGGAATTGACCGAGAAGTGGGGCTACAACGACGCCGGCGAGTGCCTCACCCTGGCCGACACCAAGGAGGTGTGGCACCTGGAAATCGTCGGCCCCGGCAAGGGCAAGATCGGATCGGTGTGGGCCGCCCGTCGGGTGCCGGACGACCACGTCTCGGTGAACGCCAACGCCAGCCGCATCCGGCGCATCGATATCCGCGACCGGAATTTCTTCCTGGCCTCGAAGAACGTCTTCCAGGTGGCCCGTGACCACGGCTGGTGGAAATCGGACCAGGGCCCCTTCGAGTTCTGCTACGCGTACGACCCCGAGGGCCGGGCCTCCTTCGCCTCCCGGCGGCGAGAATGGCGGGTATTGAGCCTCCTGGCCCCCTCCCTCGGCCTGGACGCCAACGCCGAGAACCACCCCTTCTCGGTGAAACCCGAGAAACCCGTCACCCTGGCCATGCTGGTGAGGATCTTTCAGGACTGGTACGAGGGCACCGACTACAACTACGTCAAGAACATCACCACCACCGACAAGACCGGGAAGACGATCCCTTCTCCCCTGGCCAATCCGTTCATGCCCTACGACATGAATCCCCTCTTCAAGATCAACGGCGGGTGGGGCGGGCGGGGCGAGCGCACCATCGCCCGGTGGTACACCATGTACGCCACCATCACCCAGTCCCGCGCCGATCTCCCCGACGCCATCGGCGGCGTGGTGTGGCTGGCCTGGGACAACGTGGCGAGTTCCGTCTACGTGCCCCTCTACTGCTCCATCACCGACGTGCCCCAATCCTTCAAGACCCCCGGCCGGGTCAAGGGCTTCACGCGCGAGTGCGCCTGGTGGGCCTTCAACCGCACCGGCACCCTGGCCGCCCAACGCTGGGGCGACATGCGCAAGGACGTGGTGGCCGTGTGGAAACCGCTCCAGGCCGAGATGTTCAAGAACCAGGCCCAGATCGAGAGGAAGGCCCTGGAGATCTTCAGGACGGATCCCGAAAAGGCCCGCGCGCTGCTCACCGCCTACAGCAGGAAGTGGGGCGAGCAGGTGGTGAAACGATGCTGGGCCCTGGGGGACCACCTCTGGACGAAGTACGACGAGAAGTTCTGAACGGACCCGCGACGAGAGGTTTTTATCTGACTCCGAACCGGTCCTGTATTACATTTCTGTATTCGTATTTCAGATCCTGTCGATCCAGAAGAGGACTCCATGAACCAGACCGTGAAGACCATCCCCGTCGTGAGCGAGGGGGAGGCGTCCCTGATCCAACCCCCGGACCTCGAGGCGTTCCGGGAGTGGAATCGTGCGAAAACCAAGGCCCTCGTGGACAAGACCATGAGCGCGGGCGTGGCCATCGACCGCTTCGTCAGCGACGGCGACTACATCGGATTCGAGCTCTACGGCACGGTCCGGTGCCCCATGGGCCTGACGCGGGCCCTGATCCGATCGGGCAAGAAGGACTTCCGCATCGCGGGCCAGGGCGTCCACGAGGCCGACCTGTTACTCACGGCTGACCTCATCCGCGAGATCGACTTCACCTACATCGGCCAGGAGGTCTACGGCGTCTCGGACTGCGTGCGCCGGGCCGTGGAGAGCGGTGCGGTCCGGAACGTGGTGGAGTGGAGCAACGCCGCCCTCAGCTGGCGGTTCAAGGCGGCGTCCATGGGCGTGCCCTTCCTGCCGACCCGGTCGATCCTGGGCACCGACACGCTCCGCCGGAGCGCCGCCAAGGTCATCGAGTGCCCGTTCACCGGGATCAAGCTGGCGCTGCTGCCGGCGTTGATCCTGGACGTGGGTTTTATCCATGTGAACCGGGCCGACCGCTTCGGCAACTGTCAGGTCGACGGCATCAGCGGCTTCGCCTTCGAGATGTCCCGGGCTTCGAAGCGACTCATTGTGAGCACCGAGGAGATCGTGGAGCCCGACGAGATCCGCAACCACCCGGACCGCACCGTCATCCCCTACTACCTGGTGGACGCCGTGGTGCACCACCCCTACGGGTCCTGGCCCGGCGAGATGAGCGGCCGGTACGAGCGGGACGAGGAGCACTACCGCATGTTCCTGGACATGCAGAGGACCGAGGAAGGGGCCGGGCAATACCTGAAGGAGTGGGTTCTGGACGTGGCCGACCACGACGCGCTCCTGGCCCGCATCGAAGACCGGCTGGACGGCATACGCCTGAACGGACCCCGGGGAGGTGCCGCATGACGGACAACGAATACAGCGCGTCAGAACTGCTGATTTGCCTCTCTTCGAGGCTCATGGACGATCGATCCACCGCCTTCATCGGCACCGGCATTCCCATGCTGGCCGCCAGCCTGGCCCAGAACATGCATGCCCCCAACCTGGTGCCCGTGTTCGAGTTCGGGGGCACCGGCGCCATCCTGGAGAAGCTGCCCCTGGCCGTGGGCGACATGCGCACCTACAACAGCGCCGTGGCCGCCTCGGGCATCTGCGACATCATGGAGACCGCCCAGCGTGGTTTTATCGAGTACGGATTTCTGGGCGGGGCCCAGATCGATGCCTACGGCAACCTCAACTCCACCTGCATCGGAGACGTGCTGAAGCCCAAGGTGCGGCTCCCGGGCAGCGGGGGCGGCAACGACGTGGGGAGCCTTTGCTGGCGCACCATCGCCATCATGCCCCACGACCGGCGCCGCTTCGTGGAGACCCTGGACTTCCTCACCACGCCGGGCTACCTGACGGGACCGGGTACTCGGGAGGCGGCGGGACTGCCCCGGAACACCGGCCCCTATCGCGTTGTGACCCACCTCGGCATCCTGGGCTTCGACGACGAGACCAAGCGGATGAAGCTCCTGAGCGTCAACCCGGGTGTCACCGTGGATCAGGTCCGGGAGAACACCGCCTTCGAGCTCCTCCTGGCCGACACCATCGAGGCCAACCCCGGCCCCACCCCCATGGAGCTCAGGATCTTGCGCGAGGACATCGACCCGGACGGGCTCTACCGGTAACGGTCACTTCTTCTTCTTACGCGGTGGGGCGAGGATGGACTTCTGCTCCTTCCGGACCGCCCAGAGTGCCCGGGCGTTGGTCAGGCTCTTTTCCACCGCGGCGTGATCCTCGGCCCTCTCCAGCCGGTCGAGGAAGTCCGTGAACTTGCCGAGGGTTGCCACCAGCGTGCCGGCGTAGACCGTGGTGAAGGCCCGGGCCAGGGCCTCGCGGAGTTTTTTCCCCTTGGCCTTGAAGTCGAGAGCCTCGAGTATCCGGCCGTCTCCGCCCAGGATGAGGAAGCCCGGCCCGTGGATCTTCGTGGGCCCGACTCGGAAGAAGTAGAAGAAGTGGCTGGCCATGGTCACGTCGTCGTGGTCGAACATCTTCCTCTCCAGCTCACGCATCGCCCGCTTGCTCATGGCGGGATCGTATACGTAGAGGACGGCGGGTTTTTCGGGTGCGGTCTTTCCATGGGCCCCGGCGACCAGGGTCTTCAGGGACAGAGCTTTGGCTTCCCGGCCGCTCTTCCCTGCAACCACCCCGGGAATCCGGGAGTTTACCCAGCGGATCTTGAGAAGCCTGGCCACGAGGGGACTTCGCAGCTTTCCGGCCTGGGTCCGGACGCGGGGATAGGCGTGTCCCTTGCCGTCCTTGTGTTCGCGGCCGCACTTGCACTGGGCCGAGGCCCCGCCGGCGACACCCCACAGTATCAGGACCCATACCACCGGCATTCTTCGGAGGAAACGGCTCATTCCGCTCCTTCCACCACCCGGATCGGCTGCAGGTCGAACTTCGGATTCTGGCCCAGAAACCGGACGGGATTGTTGTGAAACACCTCGATGGCCTCCTGGAGGGTGTGGCCGCGGCGGCGGTAATCCCGGATGCACGCCTGGAGGGTGAGGGGATCGCTGGGACCCCAGTCCGCCGAGGAATTGACCAGGATGCGCTCCGGCCCGTAGAGCTCCAGCATGTCCACGGCCCGCGCCGGCGAGCACTTGGTGACGGGATAGAGGGTGAATCCTGCCCAGTATCCCGCGTCCAGGATGGAACGGACGGTGTGTTCCTCGACGTGATCGATCCAGACCCGGCTCCGGTCCACGGGCAGGCCCTCGAGGATCTCCAGGATCCGTCGGGTCCCCCGGGCCTTGTCCTTCAGATGCGGGGTGTGGATGAGGAGGAGCTGGTCGTGCTGGATGGCCAGTTCCACCTGTTCCTGGAAGATCTCGCATTCCGCCGGCGAGGATTCGTGCAGTCCGGTCTCCCCCACGCCCAGGACGGTCGGTTTCGAGAAGAACTCGGGCATGTGCTCCAGGACCGCCCGGCTCAGTTCCGGGTTCTCGGCCTCCTTGGGATTGACGGCCACCCAGCAGAAGTGGCGGATGCCGTACTGAGCGGCTCGGGTCGGCTCGAACTCGGAGATCTGACGGAAGTAGTCCAGAAAGGTCTCTGGATATTTCCGGGTAAATCCGGCCCAGAAGGCGGGCTCGGCCACGGCCACGACGCCGGAGTTGGCCATACGCTCGTAGTCCTGCGTGGTCCGTGCAATGCCGTGGTAGTGAGGTTGTATGATCTGCATGACGATCTTTCCTGCCTGTCGGATCGAAAACGAAGGATGCTACGAGCCGAGGCCCCGGTGCTTCAATCCACCGGATCGGAGAACAGGATCTGCAGGCGCTCGGTCCGGTCCGGCGTGGCGCCTCGATCGACGAGGAGGGACAGGGCTCTGTAGATCATCTCCAGCCGGGGATCCTCCGGTGAGGGATCCCCTGCCCGGTCGTACCGGTCCAGCATGGCTGCAAGATCCAGGAGCACGCACCGATTCTCGAGAAAATAGGCGTCGAGCACCTGTTCGGATGTAAACATCTCCAGTCTATTCCTTTCAGCCTGGATTCCCGTCTGTTACATACAATTCAATACCCATGTCCCTTCCTCTTCAAGTTGAAACCCGCACCGGGGGCTTTGCCGAGAACGTTCCTTGATCCCGGGCGGTTCAAAAAACCGGTGCAACTCCGATCATCTGCCCGAAGAGAACGTGCACAGCCCCGCCGCGATCCGGCGTTGACACCCCACCCAGCCCGCACTATTTTATTCCCTCAAGACCACGGACCGGCTCGGGGAGAAACGGACTTTACGAAAGAGACGAAATGCTGGAAGCAGAAGCAAAAAAAATGGCCGAGGTCCTTCTCACCGCGATGCGGGCGGAACTGGAAGGCCGGCACTTCTTCCTGATGGCGGCCGGCACTACAAAGGACCCGAAGGGTAAGATAGTCTTCGAGGCCCTGGCGCAAGAAGAGGCGGATCACCACGACTATCTCAAGAAGCAATACAAGGCCGTGCTCGAGTCGGGAAAGCCGGATCCGAGCCTCTCTCTCTCGGGGAAAAACGACCTCTCGGGCTCGAGCCCCATCTTCTCGGATGCAATCCGTTCTCGCCTCGGAGACGCCCATTTCGAGATGACCGCCCTGGCCATCGGTATCCAGCTGGAGATGTCGGCCATGACCTTCTACAAGAAGGCCGCCGAGGAGGCCACGGATCCGACCCTGGAGAAGCTGTTCCGCGAGCTATCGGACTGGGAATCGGGACACTACCACGGCTTGCTCGCGCAGCAGGAGAGCCTGAAGGAAGACTACTGGTCCACGTCCGGGTTCACGCCTTTTTGACCCTCATTCCTCGCCGGCTTTCCGCCGGCTCTCTTCGGCCCACCAGGTAGTCCACTGCTCGTGCGTCTTGAAGGACTTGCCGGTGATGGTCTCGAGCGCCTTGATCAGGCTCAGGCCCGGGGTGGGATTCCGCTCCTTCTTCAGATAGGCCAGGAGGACGGGTACCGTGGAAACGTCTCGGGTCTTTCCGAGGCCCAGAGCCGCCTGGGCCCGCACGAGCGGCATCGGATCCTTGAGGGAATTGATGAGGAACGCCTTGCACTCGGGCCGCTCCATCTTCGCCAGGGCCCCCACCGCGGCCAGGCGAACCCGTGGTTCCTCGTCGTCGATCATGCCCGTGAGGGGAACGATGGCATCCGCGTTCACCCCGGGCTCCAGGATATCCCGGATCGCCCGGGCGGCGTTGCAGCGAACACCGGCATCCGGGTGTGAACAGGCATCATGGATCGGCTTCATCGGCGTGGCGGGATCCTTTAGGGCACCGAGGGCGAACAGGGCATTGGCCTTGATCAACGGTGAGGGATCCCGGAGGAGCTCCATGAGAAGAGGCAAGGCCATGGGATTGGACGCATAGCCGAGACTCCAGGCGGCCACCAGGCGGTTCCGGGAATCGGTCGCCTCGACGGCCTTCTGGATGAGGTCGAAATTGGTATCCACGTACCGGGTCAAGACGGGCCGGATCTGGTTCCTGGCCTGGGCATCGAGGTTCGGCCGCCGCAGGGTCCTGAGCTGACTATCCAGCTGGAGGAACAGCTGGGTGGGATCTGTTTCCCGGCCGAAATTCGTGTCCATACCCGGATCGTCCCGGCCCACCCGGAGCCGCGGCCGAGGTTCCAAATCGGGGGCCTTCGATTCTGGCACCGAGGAGCAGGCACTGACCACAACCACCATGGCCAGGAGTCCGACCCGGAGGTTCAGGTCCACAAGCAGACGAGGGGATTTTGAAAACGTCATAACTTCATATATTTCATGAAAAAGAACCTACCCGCGTCCCTACGGACACGCGGCACCTGTCATAGCAGAGACCGATTAGACGACACCCGGGGAATTATTTATTCCTTCGATGGGAGAACTTTTTAGGAATTACTCTTCACCCCCCCATCTTCCGGTTCTCTCTATCGTGGTATCCCAGCAAGAAGAATCCCCTTGGCTCTGGGCCGTTGGGAGTGGGATTGGGTCCTGCTCTCGCGGCCCTTTTTTTAATACGTTCGCGGTCGGGGCGGGGATGGGGTGTCAGGAAAGAAACACTTTCCAGGGATTCGCACGGCGGAAACAGAAAGGTATCAAATCGGCGCGTGGCCGGTTGGATCGAATGCGAATGCAGAGGCACTGTCAGGTGAGAAGCTCCTGACGGTTTTTCTTCAGCTGTTCCTTGAGGCGGGTGAGAATGTTGGAGTGGATCTGACAGACGCGTGACTCGGTGAGGTTCAGGACCTCTCCGATCTCCTTCATGGTGAGCCCCTCGAAGTAATACATGATGATGATGAGGCGCTCCTTCTTGGTCAGGTTGCGCGTGACAAACTCGAGGATATCCTTCTGGTGCAGGCTGTCGATGGGGGTCTCGCTGTCCTTGTCCGCCAGGACGTCCACCTTCTCCACCGACTTGTCGTCGTCTCCCTCGTCCCACTTCTCGCTGAGAGAATAGACCGTCACGGGATTGGCGTCATCGAGCATCTCTCCGAACTCGGTGAGACTCATGCCAAGCTCTTTCGCCATCTCGAAGTCCGTGGGCTTGCGACCGAGTCGGCTCTCCAGCACCTTGTAGGCCCTGTCGATCTTGTGGGCCTTGAGGCGCACGAGGCGGGGCACCCAGTCCTGGGACCTGAGCTCGTCCAGGATGGAACCCCGGATCCGGGTGGTGCAATAGGTCTTGAACTTGATGCCGCGGTCCAGGTCGAATCCGTCGATGGCATCCATGAGGCCGAAGATGCCGGCGCTGGTGAGGTCGTCGAGCTCGATGGATTTGGGAAGCGTTGCCAGTAACCGCTCGGAGATGTACTTGACCAGAGGGAGATACTTCTCGATGAGAATATTCCTGAGGTTCTCGTCGCCGGTCTTCTTGTAGGTCTCCCAGATGCTTTCGATGCCGGGTTCTGACAGGGTCTTCTTCATCGTTTGCTCTCCCATCGAGTACTCAGCCTCTACACAGACGGGTCTGAACCGGAAGAAGGCGAGGCCCTCTGTCTCGTTCAGACCGGACGCAGCAAGGAAGCTGGGTCCCTGGTGGAGCTGATCTCGGATACCGCCAAGTGCAACCGCGGGGAGCATGCGTCAGTCCCTGGTATCTCATCGGGGAAAGGCCCGACGTTCCGGTAGGCCAGAAACCCCAGAATGTATCTCTGGATAAAGAAAACTTGGCGGCAATTCGGGTAGAGCTACTACCCGGGAGGGCGAACAATACCCTATTGCATTGGCCAGTCAAGCGAATATTTCTCAACTCACTCATTCTTTTTCCGGAGAGGTCCAGGTCGAGACGACAGCTCACCGCACCGAAGTAAGCGCCCCTATCGGAATCTCCCCGGGGGGACTGAAGGGAAAACGGGAAAACCCATAAATTTATTTTATTTGCTGTATTCAAAGGAGTTATGGCCGCTCAGGCCGAGGAGTGGTGGGAATATTTTTCCCGAAAACAAACGACGTACATATCCTCTGTATGGGCCCTGTTCGGGTAAAGTGCAGAATCGAGGCGCGGAAAAATCCCCGGATCAGGCCAGATCCAGGATCATCCCTTCACCCAGATCGCCTTGGTGATGACGTCGCCCACCATGATCTTCTGGACCACCCCCATGCCCTTCTGGACCTGTCCGAAGACGGTGTAGTTTCCGTCCAGATGAGGGCGGGGCGTGAGGGTGATGAAGAATTGACAGCACCCGGTATCCCTGCCCAGCTTGGCCATGCCGAGGGTTCCCTCCCGGAATTGTATCCCGGAGGGTTCGTCCGGTAGCAGAAAATCGAGGGCTCCGTACCCGGTGCCTTCGGGATCTCCGCCCTGGATCACGTGGTTGCTCACCACCCTGTGGAAGGTCATGTTATTGTAGAATCCACTTTCCACCAGGGCGAGGAAAGTCCTCACGTGGGCAGGCGCATGGTCCGGATACAGGACGAGGTGGATCTCTCCCCGGGGGGTATAGAGGATCACCACGGGGCGCCGGCCCAAAATCTTGTTCTTGGGGACGGGGCGGCCGGAGAAGGAACTCGGGCCCTTGTATTCCACGCTGGGTCGGAATCCGTTCAGTATCTCCAGGATCTCGATGACGCTCTCTCGGACCATGAGGGAGGGATCGGCCAGCGCTTCATCCAGAAGGGGAACATAGCGCTTCCCTCCGAGGTGCACGAGGGCCTGGAGAATGCGGTACCGTGCCTCGGAGGAGGCGATATCCCGGTGTGTGCGGTCTTCCCGATAGGCCTTGAGCAGGGGCCCGGCAGCTTCCGGAGCTCCGATGTCCCTCAGGACCTCGGCCGCCTGGCCACGAACCCCGGATACCCGGTCCTCGAGACCCCGGAAGATACGGTGGGTGGCCTTGGTGCCGCCCATCCGGCTCAGACCCCGAATCGCCGCCATTCGCACCCGTGCATCTTCGTCCGTCATGAGTCGGTGGAGGAAAGAAAGAGCCAGAGCGCCGCCCACTTGGCCCGCGGCCTTGCACAGGCTGCTGCGCATGCGGTAATCCCGATGCTTCAGGAAGTGCCGGAATCCTCCCAGTGCATCCGGGCCCTGGATCAGAGCCAGAGCGGCCAGGGCGTCGCCACGTATCTGCACCTCGGGATCACTCTCGAGAACCCTCTTCAGGACGGAATCCACACCGCCCACCATGTCCCCTTCCCCCGCGCTCTTCACCACATCGTGAAGGTGCATGAGCCCCTTCACCGCGGCCCAGCGAACGTGGGCGTCCTTGTGGGAGAGAAGTTTCTCATGCGCCTTGACGGCTTCTTCGTTCGCCTGCCACGCAACCGCTCGGAGTGCTGCAACCACCACCTGCGGATTCTCGTTCTCGAGGGCTTTGAAGATCGGTCCCGAATCCTCCGGAACGACCCGACTTCTGGCCAGGGCGGTCAAAGCAGCCATGGCCACCCGAGGGTCCTCGTCTCCGGCCGCGCGGAGAAGGCCGGGCACAGCCGCTTCCATGGCGGCCAGGATCTCAGGCTCGCGGTCCCTGGGTCGGTTTGAAATGGGATCCACTTCGGGGACCAGAAGACGGTCCAGGGCATTGGCGGCATGATACCGGACCCGGCTGGGCCCCTCCTTCATGACTTTCAGGAGGGGTTCAACGGCCCTCGCGTCCCGCAAACGGAAGCAGGCGTCCGCGGCCGCGCAGGCCACGCCCTGATCCGGACATTTGAGTAACGGAATCACCACATCGGTGCTTCTGAGAGAGCCGATGCGTCCCAGGGCCTCCACGGCCCGCTGGCGAAGGAGGGCATCGGGATCCTGGGTCAGGGCATTCATGGCCTCCAGGTGTCGATCCTCCCGGACAAGACCCAGGGCCTCCACGGCCCGCTGGCGAAGGAGGGCATCGGGATCCTGGGTCAGGG
>CAZAKZ010000013.1:59616-63208 GCA_964485695.1 uncultured Planctomycetota bacterium
CATTCATGGCCTCCAGGTGTCGATCCTCCCGGACAAGACCCAGGGCCAGGAGGACGGAAGCCTTGACCGCGGGAGACCGGTCCTTGATCAGGGGAGACAGAAGTGCAATCCCCCCGGCATCACGGATCCGCCCCACGGCCAGGGCGGCCCGGGCCCGGACCCGAGGATCCGGGTCCGACAGGAATCGCTTGAGCTTCCCGTTGCCCAGGCTGCGCTGGGCCTCCAGGTCCTCGATGACCCGGAATATGCTGGTCGCAGGATCGGTCTTGATCCGAACCGGCGGCGTGCTCTTCACCGGGGAAACGGGCTTCGAGGATTCTGTCTTGCAGCCGGCTCCACAAATCCACAGAGGCATACACACTGAGATGAACAGGAAACACGCCAAGGAAGCCTGAACGCGTTTCCAAGTCGAACCTTGCGGAACGGGGATCTGGAAGCGATTCACCATGATGCACCCCCTAAAATGATATGCGGGTTCCATTTGGCTGCGCCATTGAGCCGGGCCGGTTCGAGGTCCGGCTGAAAATCACCTGTTGAATCGTGTGGATTGCTTTCCCGCCCGGAAAGCCTGCTCAACGGGGCTCGGCTCACGAACCTTCATCCGTAAACCGTGACACTACTATATATAGACGAAACAGGCGGGTGTCAACGCCAGGGGTGGGATTCCCGGTCCGTGGACCGACCGGCCATTCCCGCCCATGGATCAGACCGGAAGTCCGGTCAATTCAGGGTTGGAATGACCATGATCTGGAGAACGATGTGGTAAACCAGGAGCAGGCAATAGAAGATACAGATACAGAAAAGAACGCGGGGTAGGGAATAGAAGGTCTTGTGCATGACCAGAACGATCAGGCAGATTCCGATGGCCGCGCTCTTGACCAGGATGAAGGGGATATCCCCAAGGTCCAGGAATACCTGGGCAACGGGATTGGCCTCGCTCCCCCCGGCCTGGATGTAGACCAGGGTGAAGTAGGCATCCAGGATGTTGAGGATCAGAATCGCCAGGAAGAGAAGGACCAGGCCCGGGTCGTACCGGTCCACATAGATGCCCTCGCTCTCCCCGGCCCGGCGCCCGCCTCGCCGGCGCCCGCCGAAGAAGGTATACCGACTCAAAATGGGTGTCTTCCGCCGACGGCGATCACGAAAAATGCGATTCGCCTCGGGGCTGGACTCGGTCGCGATCCGACCTTCCTCCGGTTTCATCGTTTTCAGAGCCAAGTCCGTCTCCTTCGAATATGTTTACTCGGATATATATTCTTTATCGGATTTCAGGGATTCCGATCCCTAGCGACTTTCATACAGACGTTCACCCGATCCCAGGGTATCCCCCAACCCCCCAACGACTTCCGGACTTCCTCCAAGGCGAGGCTGCGGCCTTCCGGAAATCTACAGGCAGCCGGTCCTGTCCAGAGCTGCGCAAAGCAAATCTTTTTGATTTATATTTGAAATGCTCATCCGTGTGGTTATACTCTCGCAACCTGTCAGCACCTTTGTTTCCGTTGCCACGGGCCAGGCGCCGGGCTTCCCCCCCGGCATCAGAACAAGGTCAGGACAAGGAGGGACCTCCGTGAAATCTCCAGGTGCCCCGGAACGCGCTGCCCGCCTCCGCGAGATGACCTTCGAAGAGGCTTATCGCTGTTTTCATCACACGGTGCGACTCCTCCTCGAACGGATCATCGGAGATTTTCACAAGGCCGAGGACCTGGCCCAGGAAACATTCCTCCGCATCTATCTACGGTGGCCATCGCTCCGAGCATCGGGCTCCCTGCCCGCGTGGGTGCGGAGGATCGCCCGGAACACGGCCATAGACAGCCTTCGCCGAAGTGATCGGTTACGCTACCAACCCTGTGCCTTGAGCCAGCTGGAGGCGCCCGCGTACGGGGACGTGGAGGCGATGCTTCCCGACCTGGTCAACGCCCTGGAAAAAATGCCCGTGAAGCTGGGTGTCACGTTCTGCCTTCATGCCGTCGACTGCTTCAGTCCACGGGAGATCTCCCATCTGACCCGGTCGAGTCCGGCCAACGTCAAAGTCCGGATTCACCGGGCAAGAATGCTCCTCAGACCCTCCATCGAGGACTCGTGACCGGGGGGAAACGTTCATGAAACGAACCAGACCATCTCAAGACGTGCATCCAACGGAACACCAGATCGCCACGGCCTACTTGCGCATCGCTCACATCTATCGCCGGGGGGAGATCCACCCCCTGGCACTGGAATACTACCTCCTGGTCACCGCCCGATTCTCCGCTCGCCTCCACGTGACCCGGAGGGCGCGACTGTTCGCTGCCCGGTGCCTGGCGGAATCCGGGAGGTCCGGTCCGGCCCGGCGCCTTCTCCGCGCCCTTCTCCGTGATGTCGACACACCGCCCGGCATGGCCTGCAACGCGGCCCTGCGGATCCTCAAGATAACCCTGGATTCGAGTCCCCAACGTAAACCAGACCAGCTGCTTTTCCTTCTCCACCTCCGCCTGAGAAGGATCCTGGACGCCAAATGGCTGGGCCGGTGGCAAGGCCTGGCCGCCGCTCTGATCGCGCAAAGGACCGAGGTGGTGGAAACCGCGGGGGTTTATCCACAGGCTGTTAAGTGGGGATGATCCGGCTGCACTGTGAACAGGACGCTCAATACCAGTGGGGTCCCAGGATGTCATCCTCCCCGGGGTCGTAGAACAGGATGCCCACGACCAGGTCGTAGATCTGATACAGGTCCACAGCCGCTTGCGCCAGAACGAGCCCGGCGTGCGCCTCGACACGGATCTCCCAGTCCGTCCTCTGCCAGCTGAGAACCTTGTTCAGAGAGGTCGAGCCGAGGGTGATGGGCCCGGCGGCCAGGAACGCCCGGGAATCGGACAGCACCGGCGAGTTCCACCGGCCCTGCCAGCCCACGCCGAAGGGAAGGCCCGACATGGCCGAGATCTGGGCCAACCGGGTGATCCGGACATCCACACCCATGCCGGGTCCGACGCCAACACCGAACCGGATGGTGTCCAGGGCGTCCAGGATTCGATTGGGCGCCCACATCGCCACCTGAACCAGGTCCGGCGGTTCCCCGATCACCTCCTCAAGGGGTGGTGCGGGTTCCGGCCGGAGGGTTCCGCACCCGCCCGAGACCAGGAGCATCAACCCGATCAGAAGGACGCGAATCGTAGGACTGAGCGGCTTCATGGCACCAGACTCTATCAGAATCTTTCCTGTTTTTCCTTGATCTCACGCCACTGGCCGGCCTCGTTTGACCAGTTGTCGAGGACCCAGCGAATGAACTTTACTTGCTGGATATTGGTCAGGTCCACCTCGAGGCGGATCATGGTCTGGGGAAGAATCGGGGATTCGTAGCCGGGAAGGCGCTGGATCAGGCCGCTGATGACAGCCTGATTGGAGCTGACCAGGATACGGACCGCATTGGGATCCAGGAAGCTGATGGTGAACTGCTTCCGGATCTCATGTGCGATCTCTGAATTGCTCTTGGGCACGGCGGTACGTAATCCTTCCCGTAGCAGCCTGTGGATTAACTGTCGGGAGGCCAGAATCGAAGATTTTTCTCCCAGGTTCGTCCTCGGCGGATGAGTCGATACAATGGAAAGTATCGATGAATCCG
>CAZAKZ010000014.1:0-62816 GCA_964485695.1 uncultured Planctomycetota bacterium
GCCGGTCTCATGGCCGGGTCCGAGGATCCAGGACGGGGTGCCGAAGGCGGCGTCCCGGTTCAGGAGCCAGCCCTTACCGAGGGCCGACTCGAACACGGCCCAGGGGTCCAGGCCGGGGTCGGACTTCACCAGGCTCGAGACTTCGATCCATTCCCGGGAGGCGTGGGTCAGTTCCAGGCCGGGCGCCGTCCATTTCAGATCGGAGTTGTCGCCTTGGAAGCCCTGGCCCGATGCGGATGCCGTCCACATC
The DNA here is from genome assembly GCA_964485695.1 of uncultured Planctomycetota bacterium. Lineage (GTDB taxonomy): Bacteria > Planctomycetota > JAFGQW01 > JAFGQW01 > JAFGQW01 > CAZAKZ01. The sequence goes on from CAZAKZ010000014.1 coordinate 251, forward strand.
AGACAGGCTAAAAGAGCGATCGCAGTGAGGGTACGTCGATGAATCAAGGTGGCTCCTCTCTTTCCTTGCAAGGGTACCAGGAAACGAAATCTGAATCCTGAGTTTCCCGTGAATCTGCCGCTAGCTCCAGGGAATACTTTATCAAATCCTGTCGGGGGAAGCAACGGATGGAGAGAGAGCTATGAGGCGATGACTGTGTAACAAATCGGTTACAAACGTGTCCCGATCCCCGGAGAGAGGGAGGTGGGGCCGGGGCATGGACGCAGGACGGCGGTTTGCCCTTATTCTGGCAAGACGGCGTGAGAGGAAATCGGGGTGTTGGATGCGCTGGACTCGGCTTTTGCCGCGTCTTCGCCCGCACTATTTCCCTGATTTTCCTTGGTTTTCCTGGCGGCTCGTTCCTTCTCGAATTGAACCAGATCCACCAGGGACATGCTCTTCATGGTGTTCACGAAGTTGTCGCGCATCTCGTTCCAGAAAGCGTGGAGCGCGCAGGGATCGTCGTCCGAGCAGGACGTGTATCCCAGGATGCAGCTTTCCACCTTGTGGATCTTCTGGAAGGACTCCAGGAGGTCGAAGAGGCGGATCTTTTCGGGTAGCTTCGCCAGGGCGAAACCGCCCGAGGGTCCCTTCCGCGAGACGGTCAGGCCGTCCTTTACCATCTGCTGGAGGATCTTGGACAGGTAAGGAGCCGGCAGATCCAGCTTCTTAGCCATGATATGGGCCTGAACGAGTCGACCGGGCTCCAGTTGAGCCAGGTAGATCATCGCCCGGATTGCATACTGGCTGCTTAGATCAAACATGGGGCACCAGCGATTCTTTGAACTGGACCTAGAAAAATGGGGTGACTCTCTATCCAGGAGCATAATCCTGGAGTGAGCACTCCGCTATATACGGGTTCTTTGATTGCCGTAAACTGTTGTTCTTAAATCGATTAAATTATCAAATAATTAACGAGTTTTTTGTCGAGACGGCCTCGACTCTCCGGTGGAAGAAACGTCGTATGACCCGGTGTGAGGCAACTTTTTTACGGAGGTTGGTGGTTTTTTATTCGAGAGGCCCCGGGTCAGGGGTTGAAATCCCGATGGAATCTCAAGAATGAGACGGTCCAGCGCCGGGGTCTCACTCCGAGATCGACCGGCTGAACGAGGCCCGACAGCGAACCCGGAGATCGACAGAACCTCGACCATGGCAGCCATCCGATCCAACCCGGAAATCCGATCCTCCCTGACCGTCCATCCCGGCAAGCCCTTTCCCATGGGAGCCACCCTCACCCCGACCGGGATCCGGTTCGTGGTGTTCAGCCGTCACGCCACGGCCGTTACCCTCCTTCTCTTTGACGAGCCGGAGCAGGAGCCGACATGGGAGGTCGACCTGGATGCCGGGGTCCACCGCACCGGCGACCTCTGGCATGCCGAGATCGAGGGACTCGGCCCCGGCCAGCTCTACGCCCTCCGGGTCCACGGTCCCTTTCTTCCGGACCGCGGCCACCGGTTCAACGCCGAGTGTCCCCTCCTCGATCCCTATGCACGCGCCCTCACCGGGGTGGCCGCGTGGGACCTGAAATCGACGCGTCTCGACCTCGTGACGGGCCCCGGTAAGTCCAGGGATGGGAATTTCCCCAGGTGCATCGTGACCCCGGAGGACTTCGACTGGAAAGGGGACCGTCCTCCCCGCATTCCCCTCGAGGATTCCGTCCTATACGAGATGCACGTGCGGGGATTCACCCGGCACGAGAGCTCCGACGTCCTCCATCCGGGAACGTTCAGGGGGGTGGTCGAGAAGATCCCCTATCTGAAGGACCTCGGGGTGACGGCCGTGGAGCTGCTCCCGGTTCACGAGTTCAACGAAAACGAGATCCACCGCTTCAATCCCCTGACCAGGGAACGTCTCAAGAACTACTGGGGGTACAGCACGGTCGGATTCTTCGCCCCCAAGGGTAGCTATGCGGCGTCCGGGGCCATGGGCGAGCAGGTAAACGAGTTCAAGTCCATGGTGCGGGACCTGCACGAGGCCGGCATCGAGGTGATTCTCGACGTGGTTTTCAACCATACCGCCGAGGGAGGCATCATCGGATCGACCTTCTGCTTCCGCGGCCTGGACAACCGGATCTACTACATGCTCGAGGAGGGCGGACGCACCTACAGGAACTTCACCGGCTGTGGAAACACGGTGAACTGCAACCACCCCGTGGTCATGGATTTCATCCTGGACTGCCTGCGATACTGGGTGATGGACATGCACGTGGACGGATTCAGGTTCGACCTGGCTTCGGTGCTGGCGCGCGGCCCGGGCGGTGACCTGCTCGAAGATCCTCCCCTGGTCGACAGGATCGCGGAGGATTCCCTGCTGCGGGGGACCAAGATCATTGCCGAGGCCTGGGATGCGGCCGGGGCCTATCAGGTCGGGTCGTTTCACGGCCATCGGTGGGCCGAATGGAACGGCCGCTACCGGGATGATGTGCGGCGATTCTGGCGCGGTGACGCCCATGCGGCCTCTCCCCTGGCCACCCGCATCGCGGGAAGCTCCGACCTCTATCAGACCGGCGGCCGCAGGCCGTACCACAGCATCAATTTCCTCACCTGCCACGACGGATTCACGCTCCGAGATCTGGTGAGCTACGCATCCAAGCACAACGAGGCCAACGGCGAGTGGAACCGGGACGGAGACAGCCACGAGGTTTCCTGGAACAGCGGTGTGGAGGGAGAGACCTCGAGCCCCCGGTTCAACCGGCTCAGGCGAAGACAGGTGAAGAGCCTCCTGGCCACGCTTCTGGTGTCCCAGGGGGTTCCCATGCTCCTGAGCGGAGACGAGTTCTACCGGACCCAGGGCGGCAACAACAACACCTACTGCCAGGACAACGCCACTTCATGGCTCGACTGGCGCCTTCTCGAGAAAGAGGCCGGCCTGCATCGGTTCGTGCGCGGCCTCATCGCTTTCCGTAAGAGGCACCCCGGCCTCCGACGTACGGACTTCTTCCGCAGGGACTCCGGACGGGTGGAAGGGAAGAAGGAGAAGAAGGATATCGTCTGGCTCGGCCCCGGCGGCAAGGCGCCGGACTGGAGCTCAAAAAGCCGTTCCCTGGCCTGCCTCCTCGACGGGGACCGGACCCAGACCCTGGCCGAGGAAGAGGATGCGGACCTGCTCCTGATCTTCCACAACGACCGCCTCCCCGTGAACTGGAAGCTTCCGGCGGCTCCGTGCGGGGCAAGGTGGATGCGCGTGGTGGATACCGGCCGCGAGGCGCCCCACGATTTTCTGGATCCCGGCGACGAGGTCCCGGTCGGCCGGGACGAAAGGCTTCGCATCGCGCCCGGTGCCGTGGTGGTTCTCATGGCCCCGCGCCGGTAGCCCGGTTTTTCCGTTTCAGTTCTGGATCGGATTCAGGAACGCCGGCACTTCCCGCGTGGACCCCGTCAAGATGTTCAGGGTCCTCGTATACGTCTCGTACCCCTCTGCCTCCAGGGTGAGCTTGTACTGTCCGGGGGGAACCTCCGGGATCCTGACCTCGATGCGGCCGGGGCTCTTCACGTGTTCCGGGGCGCTCTTCATGCCGAAGCATTTGAACGATGCGATGTCCGGGGACCCGGCCAGGTTCACGGTGAGGTGGATTGTGGCCAGATCTCTTCGGGGCGCGGTGACCGGCGCCAGGTAGACGTTTTGTTGCCGGGAGAGGCGGATTCGCTGTACCGTCACGGGTTGAAAGCCGGGCGCGGTGAATCGCAGCTTCATCCTCGAGGCCACGCTCGGATCGAAGGTGATCCGAAATCCGTTTTTCCCGGTCTTCTGCTTGTGAACCAGGGGAGTGTCCAACACCGGTAGCGGGTAGTTTCCGGACCGGTGGCCGGTGGGGATCTTCCTGGACTGACCCAGGAATTGGCCGACAGTGACATCGTCGCAGGAAGTCTCGATGGAAAAGTCCGGCACGGGTTCGCCCGTTTTCTCGTGCAGGACCTTTCCCGTCAATTCAATGAGCGGGGCGGCTTCCAGGTTCAGACTCAGGTTTCGGGTGGTCTTCTTGATGAGATGGTAGAGGAAGGCTCTTTCCGGATGCGTTCCCACGAGACACATGTCCTGATCCACCGGAAATCCGTCCTTGACGAGGAGGCCGCCCGGGGAGGAGACGAGGCGGTTGAGGGCTTCGGTGGCCAGGGTCCTGGCCCGGAGCTGGTGGCCGAAGGGGATGAGGCAGAAGGTATGCCCCTCCGCGGGCCGTTCCAGACCGGCCGGATAGCGCATCCGGATCGTCAGCTGCACTCCAGGCTGGAGTTTGAGGAGGGGATGGAACGCGGGACTCTCCGGCTTTCCAAAGGTGCCCGGTGTGGTGAGGATGTCGCGGTAGACAGCGTGGCCCGGTGCATCGACGCGCACAAGCACCTCGGTTCCCCGAATCCCCTCCAGCTTGAATCGACCCCTGGAGTCCGTGACGGCCGTGGTCCGACCCGCACGGACCGAGGCTCCCGCCAGGGCGGCGGAATCCTTCCCCACCACCGTGCCTTTCAGGGTTCCGGGTGGAGTGATGGAATAGGAGACGATGCGGCCCCCGAGGGTCCGGGGAGTCAGGAACCGGAGAACCCGGGTGCCCGATGCCGTGACGAGGGCCACGATGCGGGCGTGGCGTCCCTTGCCCGCATAGGTCAGGATCGACCGGGACCCCCCGGAGGGCAGGATGCGTAGGCGCAGCGGGGCTCCGTGGACCACCTCGGCATGGGTGACGCGGCCGTCCTCTTTCGGGGTCGACACCAGGATTCGACCCTGGGCTTCGGGGAGGGGAGGGCGGAAGAACAAGGCGTTGAGGGGCTTCAGCCTCCCGTGACTCCTGGCCTCGGGCGCCGTGATGTCCAGAATTTCCAGGGTCTCCCAGGAGGCGGTGATTGTCACCGGAGGTTTGCGTCTCGGTGTCCGGAATGCATCCGGCTCCCCCGGTTCGGATTCCGACGGGTTTGAGGAGGTGAGTACGGTCCCGGCCTTCTCATTCTGCTTCTCTTTCTGCCCGTCGACCAGGTCATCCGGGACGAGGTCGATGCCGTCCTCCCAGAGGCCGAAAGCCCCGATGATCAGAATGAGGATCGTGATTGCCCCAACGGCAATGACCATGCCTCTGGGAAACCGGTCGTCCATGGTCTGGAGCGCCCCTCTCAGCTAATCGAACGAGCGGTAATTATACGTACTCCGCGCTGCGGTGCTACTCGAATGTGACGCCGAGGGTGTTGAAAATCTTACCGATGGCACCCGGTGCCTGGGGATCGAGGTAGGCTCCGGAGAAGTAGATCCGCGCCCCTGAAACACCCTGTGGCACCTTGACCGTGGCGACGGCCGATCCCTTGCTGTCGAGGATGCCCTGGAAATTCTGAAACCAGGGGATCGTGCCCAAGAGGCTGAACAAGAAGAGATGATCGAGCATCAGGTAGAGGTTTTCTCCGTTGGGCATGGCCAGCGGGGGGCGGGGTTGGGTGGAAGCCACCACGATGTACGCCTTTCCTCCCGCTCCGGTTCCGGGCAGGTCGATGTGCAAGGAGTAGGTGGACCCTGCCCGGGTGGACCCGTGGCCGGTCAGGGGGCGCGAGGCATAGATCTCCATGCCGTAGGATCCCAGCAGGGACGTGAAGCGCACGGTTTTCAGTGGCTTGCCGGACCGGTCGTAGTGCGTGAGGTTCCCAAAGGAGCCGTGCTGGGCCAGGACCCGGAGCGTGCCGTCCTGGGCTGCTCGGATGCTGCGAGCATACGGGACCTGGAAGAGGGTCGTGACGCTGCCGGTGGCCGTCATACCGAGGACCCTGCCCGAGGCGCCCGACTGGGTGATGAACACTTCACCGGTCCCGGGATCCGGGGTCATGGAAGTGGGCGCGACGCCGAGGTCGGCCACGAGGGTGGTCTCGGTACGAATCACGGGCTCGTACCGGAACACCGAACGAGGTGTCGGAGACCGGCGGCCATAGACCAGAGCTCCGGATTCCAGATCCACGGTGCCGGCCGTGGGCACACCGGGGGTGCCGTGCAGGGTGGTGGTGCCCGGCTTCTTGAGATCGACGCGGAGGAGTTCTCCCCGGGTGCTGCCGGAAAAGGCAATGAGATCGCCGCTGGAGTCCGGGGCAAACTGGTGGATCAGTTCCGCGAGGTAGAGGATCGTGGAGGAGCTCCCGTCCGGGGCGATGCGTAACAGCGGGTATGGGCTCACGCCGGCGGCACTCAGGATGTTCCGGTTGTCCAGGTCCATGTCCACCGTGGTGAGGAAGAAGGACTTGAACTTGACCAGCGTGGAGATCCGGTCGCTTGAGTCCACCCTCAGGAGATAGCCGTCGAGGAGGGTGTCGGCGCCGGCGATGAGCACGTCGCCCGGTTTGACCTGGGCCTCCCCGGCGCCGGCAGCGACCAGGAGGGCGATGAGGATCATCCCCAGGGGAACCCGGCGGAAACCGCGCACCCCCGGCAGGAAGTCATGGACTTTCTGGAACAATGTCCTCTCCTCGAACAGGAAGTTTCGACAAAATGCATTATACTGGAAGCCGAGCCCCATGAAATAGGGCAAGCCGAGAATCGGCAATGGATTGAGGTGATTCCTCCACGGGCGGCCCCCATTCACGCAAGGAGAACCCGGATCATGGAGCAGCGGCACCCCCCCCGGGATGACGCATTCATCGAGCATCAGCGCGACCACCTCTCCCCGGAGATGCGCCGGGAAAAGGAGGGCCTCCTCGAGTTTCCGGTCAAGGATATCGACCTGGAAGAGGCCGCGAGCGCCGCTGATCTGGTGGACGCCTTTGCCGGCGCATCGATCCAGGCCAGGAACGTCGGCCTGTGCGCGCGGGTCTACGAGACCATGCTGACGGATCCGGCGCGGCCCACGGTCTACCTGGGTCTGGCCGGTCCGCTCATTGCCGCGGGCCTGCGCAAGGTCATCCGCGATCTCGTGGCCGCGGGCATGGTGGACGTCATCGTTTCCACCGGCGCCATCCTCTTCCAGGACTTCTACCGGAGCCGGGGCCATTGCCACTTCCGCGGTGATCCGGACCGGGCGGACGATGCCCGGTTCGCCGAGCTGATGGTGGATCGCATCTACGACACCTACGTGGACGAGGAGAAGTTCTGGGAATGCGACTGCTGGATCGCCCGGTTCGCGGACGAGCTGGAGCCCGGCCGGTATTCGACCCGGGCATTTCTGGAAGCCCTGGGCCGCACCATCGACGATTCCCGGAGCATTCTGGCCACGGCCGCGCGCATGGGCGTTCCGGTGTTCTGCCCCGCCATCGCCGACAGCTCCATCGGTATCGGCCTCACCAACCACTACCGCCGGTGTGCGATGGAAAACCGCGACGGCGTCGTCATCGACACCATCCGGGACAACTTCGAGATCACCCAGACCCTGGTGAAGAGCCCCGCCACCGCCGCCGCGTACATCGCCGGAGGTGTCCCAAAGAACTACATCAACGACACTGTGGTGATGTCATACGTCTTCAACCACGACACGCCCGGCCACCGCTACGCCTTCCAGCTCACCGCCGACGTTCCCCACTGGGGCGGACTCAGCGGAAGCACCCTCAAGGAGGCCACGAGCTGGGGAAAGATCGACAGCGCGGCCACCCATGCCATGGCCTTCGTGGAACCGAGCGTGAGCTTTCCTCTGGTGGCGGCCTACGTGCTGGGCCGCCAGGCCGCCCGCCAACGCCCGCGACTCAGATTCTCCTGGAAGGGCGATCGCCTCGAGAGCCTCGAGGAGTGCAACGAGAATCCAGAGTGAGACTGGAATCGGCTTTCGGTTGCAGCCCTTCCGACCGGGCGCCGGCGCGGAATCCCAGGACAAAGGCAGCCCCGAGGAGACTGAGGAGCAGGATCAAACCCAGGAGCCACACCGCCACGCCCAGGCCGAATCGCTTCCATCTCCCGCGCTCGAAGTCGCTCTTTGGCGCAGGGATTTCATGGGTCACGTCGGCCGGGATCAATCCGGAAGGCATGGGGGAGGTGCGGGCGGTATCCAGGGCCTGGGTGTAGGCCTCGTACCGGGCAGCGCAGACGGGACAGTAGCTCAGGTGGCGTTCCACGGCCGTCCGGGCCCGGCCTGGAAGGCGGAAATCCCGGAAGAGGGAAGCCCAACGCTCGAATCGGTTGCACTCCACGCGCATGGGTTACTGCCTCGACAGACGCTGAAAGGCGGCGGAAAACAGAATGCGGCCGCGACCGAGGCGAAGACCCACGGTGCGGGGTCGGACGCCCAGCACCATGGAGGCCTCCTCGTAGGTCAGGCCCTCGAGGTCGCACAGCACCACGGCTTCCCGGTGCTTGAGCCCAAGAGAGGCGAGGGCCCTGGCACTCTGGGTGCGACGCACGTGTTCACGACCGCGGGCGGATGCGTCCAGACGGTGCACCGGCAGAATGCGCCGGATCCTCAGCCGGGGGCGGAGGCCGAAGAGTCCGAAGAGCCTCCGTCGCCGCTCGAAGCGCCGGCACACGCGCACGAGGGCCTGGATGATCTTGATGCGGAGGGTGAGGTTGCCCGTCAGGATCCTGCGAGACCGGAACACCTTCACCAGGGCGCGCCGGACCAGTTCCTCCCCCTGGCGGACGTCACCCACCAGGTTGTAGGCCAGGGTAGCCAGGGGATCCCGGTGGCGGTGGAAGAGCGTGTCGAAGGCGTGGTCGTCGCCGCGGGCAAAGGCAGCCGCCAGGGTCTCGTCCAGGTTTGCACTGGACGGGATCGCGGTGCCGTGGACGGACCGCTTCGAGGCTGTGGATCTTCGATTCATACTATTCTCATGTATACCCGAACCCGGCCGCTTTTCCCTGGATTAATCCGTATGGGATTCTCTTCGAAATCCCCGGCCCTCGAGAGAATAGCCTGATTGAGACGTCCCTGCGGGAGCGATGTAATCCATTGACTGATAGACGGTAATGTTGTCAGCACTGGGGGCCTCGTAGAGGCCCCCGGTGGAGAATGTCACTGCAGCACGACATGTTCGGCGTTGGAGATGGTGCCGATGCCCTGGGGGGCTGCGGAGTCCACCACCACGGCGGCCAGGTAGAAACCGAAACCACTGAGCGCCGGGGAGGGCGGGATTTTCAGCAGAGCCACGGCCTGGCCCGAGGCGTTCAGGAAGCCGCGGAAGTTCTGGAAGATGCCGGGAATGGTCTGGCTGATGGCGAACAGGTCATCCAGGTGGAGGGGAACCGTGCGGGACCCGATGGGAATGCCGGGCCGCGTGGAGAAGGAGGCAGCCAGGATGTAGGCCTTGCCGGCGTCCTTCGGGGACGAGATAAAGACGGGATACGTCGACCCCACGGCCGGGATGCCGTGGGCGTGGACCTCGCCGAACGCCACCACGCTGTTGGGACCACGCGCCACGGTGAGGCTCCGGTTGGTGAGGACCGGGGCGGCGGGATTCCGGAGGTCGACCTCCACGAGCAGGTTCGAGGACCGGGCGGCGGCCCAGGCAGAGAGGCCGTCGGTGGTGGCGGTGACGCCGCGCAGGTCACTGCCCACCGAACCCACCGATCCCAGGGCCGCGGGCGGCGTGGAGTGGGCGTCCACCACGTGGACGCTTCTACCACTCGCGGCGGCGAATACCGCAAAACCGTTGCCGGGCTCGAAGGAGGGGATGGCGCCCGGATTGGATCCGATCTGGACGTTACTGATCTTGACGGGCAGCGCGCCCTCGGTGTTCCAGATGCCGGCCTGGGCCGGGGTGGTGATGGAGCTCACCACGAGACGGCGGCCGTCGTTGGACAGCCGCATGAAGATGGCGGACCGGTTCGTGCCCAGCTGCTTGATGACTGCGGGCGGGGACTGGGTCAGGTCCAAGACGGTCAGGGTGGCGCCCGAAAAGTCGAGGAGGTACGCGGTCTTCCCGTCCGGCGACACCTCGGCGCCGTAGGCGCTGCGCCCGTTCGGGATGGCCACGGGTTTGCCCAGGTCCACGGGCGGGGTGGCGGTCAGGTCCACGAGCTGGAACTCCGGCGTCGAGCCGGCCACTCGCGTCACGATGGCCAGCTTGCTATCCGGCGTCGTGGCCACACCGTAGCACCGGGCGTTCTTGGACACCGTGGCCACCAATGGCATGCCCTGGGTGTTGATATCCAGGACCGTGACGTCGCCGGCGTTGGTGGTGAAGCCCACGGCCGTCACCAGACCATATCGCCGGTCGTGGGTGACCACCGCGGTGAGGGGCTGGGTTCCGACCTTGGTCACGGCCAGGGACTTGAGCGTGACCAGATCGATGAGCTCGGCCGAGTGGTTGTTCTGGTTGGACACCAGGATCTTCTCCCCGGCCGCAGCCGGAGAGAGGCCGATTGCTGCGGCCAGGATCAAAAAGAGAGCGATTCGTATCATTTCATTCTCCTTCACACCGGAGGTGGCTCCGAGGGATCGGCACAGGCACAATTGGACCAGGAAATCCGCCGGACCGCAATCCCCGCCCGGTGGGCGGCTTTTTGCCCGGCCCCCGGCCATTTCCATTTGACAGGGTTTCGAGGGAGGATTACATAGATGCTGCCCGACGGCATTGCCGGATGGGCCGGGTCTTTGAAAATTCGAGTCTCGTGAATCCCAGTCGGGGGTGTGGCTCAATTGGTTAGAGTACCGGACTGTCGATCCGGTGGTTGCGGGTTCGAGTCCCGTCACCCTCGCCACTTTTGATTGCTGAAAAGGTCCTGGATGATGCGTCCAGGGCCTTTTTCCGTGGGGGCAGGTCATTCGAGCACGATGATCTGCGGCTTCGAGATCGTGGCCAGACCGCAAGGAGCCGCGGCGTCGATCGTGACCGCTGCAGCCCAGACCAACTGTCCGGCGAGCTTGACCGGGAAGGTTCGCAAATCGAGTGTCGCCGTTGCGCGAGCGCTCGTGTCCAGAAAGCCGACGTTACCCTGAAGTAGAGCACTAAGAGATCCCGACAGGGTGAGCGCCAGGAGATCGTCGGGGATCAGGGGGATCATCCGGTGCCCGACCGTAATGCCGGGCGTGAATCCGGTCAGGGAGAGCCCGAGGGTGTACGGGCGTCCGCCTTCTCCGGGAAAGTGGAGGTGGAAACGCCACAGGTTGGGGGAGGCGGCGCGTTCCGTGACTAGGTTGCGGCCGTGTTCGAAGCACATCGAGGTAGTGAGCCATCCAGGCGCAAGGGGTAGTGTCGTGACGGTCTTGCCGCCGCGCTGCAGGCGATAGAGGGACGTGGTGGCGACCACGATCTGGCCCTGGCCCGCGTCACGATCGAAAGCGATTCCCCTCCCGGGCGGAATGTTCGTACTTATGATGGTAGGTATTCCACTGGACGAGATTCGCATGAGCGCCGGGCCTGGAGAGAGGTTCAGGATCAGCGAGCCGTCCGTGTGGTCCTGCACCGCGTCTACAGCATTGACCATCGGTGCCTCGTAGAGTTTCCAGAGCCGACTCCCGTCCCGGGACATCCGGGAGAGGCGTCCCTGCGCAATACCGAACTCGCTCAGGTAGAACTGTCCTGTCATCTGATCCTGGAGGATCCAGTAGAGCATCTGGAGGCCTCTGGCGCGGAGCGTGTCCATGCGCCCGCCGTCGGCCCGGATCCGGAATACGCCGGAAGGACTGGATGCATTTCCGATCACGACTATGTCCCCTGTTGGATCCACGCAGAAGTCCCCGATTCGAGTCAGCGGGGGACCGGCCCAGAGCATCCGGATCACCGCACCCGTCCAGGGATCGAGGACCGCAAGCCGGCCGTCCCCGTAGCCTGCGAGGATGTTCTTGTTGTCCTTGTCCATGGCCAGGGAGTAGATCGCGTTCGACTTTCCGGTCGATATCGTGGTGATGCGGCCTCGATTGTCGAGGCGGTAGAGCAGCATCGGCGGCCCCGGGGCAATTCCAACACTGGAGATGATGAGATCAGTGCCGTAGGGCTGGGCCGCGGCACGCTGCACCCCCACGGTCGACAAGATCAGGGCCAACAAGAACAGGATGCGCATGGCACCACCTCCTTTCGAACCCGGCGGAAACGTCTTGGATGCAATATTTTTACCCTACGGTGTTTGAACAGAAAATACCCTGGGACAGGGACCGTGGGATTTCTTGCCATCACTTCAAATCGCCCCGGATCAAGCAGGAGGGCTGCGTTCCCCCATGCAGGGTGTATCCGAGGTGAGGTGTGAAACGCTATAATGAGGCCGTCGAAGATCCCCGGCCCCCTTTCCGGGGGCGAACAGGACGACAAGGAAAGGAATCGCACCATGCGCCGAATCCCGATACCCGCCTGCACGGCCGCACTGATATTGCTCGTGTCCGGCATGCTGCCGGCCCAGACCCACGACGTGGCCGACTACTTCATGTTGACGCCCGGCTACTGGAGAATCGAGGAGCAGAGGGACCCGGGGAATCCCACGCCCGTGAAGAAGACCGCCTCGGTCGTCACCACCCTGGGGCAATACACTCTCCAGAACGGATTCAAGTGGGACGGCAAGGCCTGGCAGGTGGGTTACGTCCAGGTCTTCGAGCTGACGGCAACGCATCTCGTGCACCACGGTGAGTTCAATCCGGGCAACAACAAGTTCATGCTGTTCAGTCCACCGGTGCGGATCCCGCGTCTGATGAAGCTGAACGACCCCTTCACGCACAAGGGCAAGGTTCTCTACCCAACCTCCGTCGCCCAGGGGGCCCTCACGGTGATCCTCACCGCCGACAACCTCACCCAGAAGACCAAGGCCGGCACGTTCACGGGATGCATCCGCTTCATGGTCTCCATCCTCTCGGACCAGTATGCAGAGATACGGTCCGAGGTCCGCGCCAGGAAGCTCGGATTCGTCAAAGGCGTGCGCAACGAGGTGGACGAGACCAAGCCCGAGGCCAGCATGGTGGACACGATGATCCACGAGCGCATCGAGCCCAAGCAGCCTTGACGGGCTTTGGCGGCCGATCTCACGCGGGTTTTTTTGCTCAGATCGAGCTAAAAAACCCGCGTGAGATCGACACTCGACTGCTGGGGACCGTCCGGGTGAGGATCTCTTGCATTTCAATTGTATCCGGGTAGTCTGGAGATCTGAGAGCAGGAACGAACCTTCCTTCAGGCAGACGATTAGGAACTCCTTCGGCTTCAGGCCGCGGCTCCGGCCGCTGCGTTTCCCACGGGAGAAGTGGAGGTTACCCCCATGCGAAGCATCCTCCTCGCACTGTCGGTCCTGGCCATGATGACCTCGGCGATCCAGGCCCAGTCCTACCACCCGGCGGTCTACCTCTACGGGGGCCGCGGAACCTTGCTCACGCCAACGTCGTACCCCAAGGGCATCTATCGCTACGACGCCACCGGTGTGATGCCCACCATCACCAAGGTGTGCGACTTACCGCCTTACTCCACGAAGAACAATTCCCTCTGCATGGACTACGACAACCAGAACTACCTCATGTGCATGAACTCCACGTACGTGCCGACTCCCTGGAGCAATGCCGTGGTGCGGTACGACGTGACCCTGCAGGCGTGGAGCACGGTGGCCGCCTGGCCGGCCACGGGCTCCCCGTACCCCGGGCCCAACTCATACACCTCACCCACCGCAAACGTGCTGGTGGACCAGAACGGCGACTACCTGTTCTCGGTGCTCAAGTACGATCGAAAGACGTCGCCCACCACGATCCACCAGGCCTTCAGTGCGATCTACAGGTACGACCGGGTCACCCGCACGGTCTCCACGATTCTCCTTGAGAGTCAGATGAATCCGCCGAACCAGTCCTACTTCCTCCACTTGAGCAAGGACATCGACACCGGCAGGGTGTTGATCGCGGATTACCTGAGCGTCTCCTTCCCGATCAAGATGCGCTACCCGGTGTGGACCCTCAATCCCGAGGACGGCTACAACCACGCCAACGTCGGGATCTGGAACGACGGCAGCGTCTACGGCTGGAAGCCCGTGTACAAGGGGATCAACCAGAACGTCTTGAACGGCTTCCTGGAGCGTCCCTACTACCGGGCCAGAGACTGGTACCAGCTGCCGCCGGGGTCGGCCGGGATGAAGACCTCCCCGGTCTCGACCACCCACTTTCCCCCCGGCAGCGGTGCATTCTTCAGCGGGAAGTTCGACCTGCAGACGGCCGCGAAGCCGCGGTTCCTGCTGAACGGCAACGGAACCCAGGGCGCCTGGCTCTACCACTACGACGTGGCGGGAGGCTGGACCATGAACACCTACGACACGCTCATGGATTCCAATACCCACCCGCACTTCAGCGTTTTCTACAACTCGCAGTTCGAGTTCGACGGCGGCCGCCACATCCAGACCGTGGCCGCCGGCAAGAACCGGTGGCACATCTTCGTGGACATCCCGCATCTACCGGGCAAGGCCTACCTCATGGCCGCGGGCATCTCGGGTGTCCGGCCCGGGGTCCGGCTCCCCGACGGCCGCACCCTCAACCTCGTCCTCGACCACGTCACCATCGCGACGCTCCACGGGGGTCTGCCCGGCATCTGGAGCAGCGGGTCCGGGTACCTGAACGCCCGCGGAGAGGCCAAGGGCTTGCTGGACCTCTCCGGGTTGCCCCTACCGCAGAACGGATACGGCCACCCGCTCTGGATCGCCGTGGTGGTTCTGGACCTGCAGGCGCCCGGCGGCGTGGCCTATCTGCCGGACACCTACGTGATGCGTCTCTGATTCTCCTGAGGGACACTTCCGCCGGTGCTGGACGCGCCCCCCGCCGAGTTTATCCGGCCTTCGAGTCCGTTGTCTCGAAACCCCCGAGGTTGAATCCGAGGGGCTCCATGCGCTACCATTTCCAAGTTTCTCGGGGAAACGAACTTGAATCCCTTGCACGAGCGACGCCGAGCAGCCCGGGGCTGCTATGAGACCAGAGGGGTGTGATCGTGAGCCTACAGATCTCAGACAAGACCTACGACCCGGAGTTCGTCCAGAAGCTGGAGGAGATCAGCGGGGAGAACTTCCACAAGTGCATGCAGTGCGGCACCTGCACGGCCGCCTGCCCCATGGAAGAGAAGATGGAGGAGTCGCCGCGGCGTATCATCCTGCTCAGCCACTGGGGCCTCAAGGAGAAGGTCACCGACTCCAACACCGTGTGGCTCTGCGCCACGTGTCAGACCTGCTACGCCCGGTGCCCGCGGGGTATCGACATCACCAAGGTCATGGAGGCGATCCGGCAGCTCAGCCTGCGGGAGAACGAGAACTACGTGGAGCCCAACAAGATCTCCGAGGAGACGCTCGGGGACGTGCCCCAGATCGCTCTGGTAAGCTGCTTCAGAAGGCACACTTCGTGAAGGCTGGACGATGAAGACACTCTACTACCCCGGATGCACCCTGAAGGCAAAGGCCCTGAACCTGGATGCGTCCGCCCGGGCGGCCCTGGCCGCCCTGGACGTGGAGCTGGTGGAGCTCGAGCGCTGGAACTGCTGCGGCGCCGTGTTCTCCCTGGCCGACGACGACCTGATCCGTCTCGTGGCTCCGGTGCGCGACCTCGCCCGGGTCGTGGAGATGGGCGGTGACGAGGTCGTCACCACCTGCTCCATGTGCTACAACACCCTGGCCCGGGCCAACGAGGTGGTGCGCGAGGACGAGGAGAAGCGTGACACCCTGAACGCCTTCATGGAGGAGGAGCCGGACTACGACGGCCGCGTCAACGTCCTGCACCTGCTGACTTTTCTCCGGGACAGGGTCGGCTGGGACACGATCCGCTCCAAGGTGCAGAAGCCCCTCGAAGGGCTCAAGGTCGCCCCCTACTACGGCTGCACCCTGGTGCGTCCCGCCTCGGTATCCATCGACAAAGGCGTGAAGCGGACGGTGTTCGAGGAGTTCATCGAAGCCCTCGGCGCCCGGGCCGTGCCCTTTGCCGAGGACACGAACTGCTGCAGCTCCTACCAGGTGGTGAGCAATCCCGAGGCGGCCGAAGAAAGCGCTTCCAGGATCCTGGGGTCGGCCCTGGAGCAGGAGGCGGACCTCATCGCCACCAGCTGTCCGCTGTGCGAATACAACCTCGGCGCCAAGCAGTCCGAGATCCGCGAAAAGAAACAGGACATGAAGGAGATACCGACCCTCTACTTCACCCAGCTCCTGGCCATGGCCCTCGGCCTGGACGAGAAGGTGTGCCGCTTCGACCTGAATCCGGAGTGGGTGAGGGAGAGCCTGGGGACCCTGGGCCTGGTCGAAGTCGATTCGTAGCCGACCCGTGCAAGGAGTATTCGAACACAATTCATGAGCGTAGGACCTACGTTAAAACCGTCAAGGACAAGGCAAGCTTGAGATGAACGAAACATCAACTGAATCGGCAAAGCAGGGCGGAGAAGCCGGGAGCGCCAAGCTGATCCCCGTCTACGTCATGGGGAAGCGCTACGACGTGCCCGAATCCCTCACCATCATGAAGGCCATGGAGTATGCGGGCTTCAAGTTCATCCGCGGGGCCGGTTGTCGCGGGGGGATCTGCGGGGCCTGCGGCACCGTGTATCGCAAGCCCGGAGACTACCACATCCGGGTCGGTCTCGCGTGCCAGACCGTGGTCGAGCCGGAGATGTACCTGACCCAGATCCCGTTCTATCCGGCGAACCGGGCCTCCTTCGACCTGGACGCCGTCAGCGCCGACCCGGAAGAGGTGTTCAAGCGCTATCCGGAGCTGTTCCGGTGCATGGCCTGCAACGCCTGCTCCAAGGTCTGCCCCATGGACGTTCCGGTCATGGACTACATCGCCGCGGTGAAGCAGGGCGACTTCGAGAAGGCCACGGAGCTCTCCTTCGACTGTATCCAGTGCGGACTGTGCGCCACCCGGTGCATGGGGGAGATGGCCCAGTATCACATCGCCCAGATGGTCCGGAGGCTCAACGGCATGTTCATCTCGCCGCGCGCGAAACACCTCGCCGACATGGTGGAAGGCGTCGCGGCCGGCAAGTTCGACAGTGACCTGAAGACCCTCAAGGAAACCTCCACGGAGGACCTGAAGAAGACCTACACGGATAGAGAGATGGAGCCGGCCGTGGGGCCGGAGGACTGGACCCCCTCCGATTCCGGCTACCTGTTGTGATCCCGACGTTTTTCTCAGCACCGGAAAGAACTGACGATAGGTTGAAAAGATGCCATACCCGGAAAGTCTGAAAGAGCTGATAAAGGCCGTGGAGAAGACCCGCACGGAGCGGGTGGAGAGAAAGAACAAGGGGGAGGAAGTCCCCTTCATGTCCCTGGATGAGCGGCATGATATCCTGAGGTTCCACCCGGATTACAAGGACGAGGGCCGGCGGGAGGTCCGCGTCGGACCCAGCAAGGGATACAAGATCGCTCACGAGGTCGTGGATCTCCTCGAGGCCCGCAGCCGCGTGGATCCCGACAAGGTGGACCTGAACAATCCGGACCACGAGACCGACGTCCTGGTCCTGGGCGGGGGCGGTGCGGGCACCGCAGCGGCCCTGCTGGCCCAGGAGAACGGCGCCAAGGTCATCATCTCCACCAAGCTCCGCCACGGCGACGCCAACACCATGATGGCCGAGGGTGGGATCCAGGCCGCCACCAAGGGCCACAAGGATTCGCCTTACTTCCACTACCTGGACATCATGGGGGGCGGCCACTTCAAGAACGTGCCCGACCTGGTGGATACCCTCGTCACCCGGGCCCCGGAAGCCATCCACTGGCTGGAAAAACTGGGATGCAATTTTTCCAAGCACGACGACGGGACCATGCACACCATCCACGGCGGGGGCACCTCCCGGAAGCGCATGCACTACGCCGCGGACATCACGGGCGCCGAGATCATGCGCACGGTCCGGGACGAGTCGCGCAACCGGAGCGACGACATCGAGGTCCTGGAGTTCGCGCCGGCCGTGGAGCTGCTCCTCAATGAGCACGGCCACTGCGCCGGCGCCCTGCTCTACAACATGGAGACCGAGGAGTACTTCGTGGTGAAGGCCAAGGCCGTGGTCATGGCCACGGGGGGCAGCGGCCGGCTTCACGTCCAGAACTTCATGACCACGAACCATTACGGAGCCACCGCCGACGGCCTTGTCATCGCCTACCGCGCCGGCGTCCCCCTGTGCTTCCTCCACACCGTGCAGTACCACCCCACCGGGGTGGTGTTCCCGGAGCAGGCCGAGGGCATCCTCATCACCGAGAAGTTCAGGGGCGCCGGGGCCAACCTGGTGAACATCGACGGGAACCAGTTCGTCAACGAGCGGGAGCCGCGGGACGTGGAGGCCTCGGCCATCATTCGCGAGTGCATCGAACGGGGCAAGGGCGTTCCCACGCCCGTGGGGAAGCTGGGCGTCTGGCTCGATTCTCCCATGATCGAGATGCTCTCCGGGGAAGGAACCGTGGAGAAGGAATTCCCGGGCAAGTTCATCCTCTACAAGCGATTCGGCATTGACATCTCCAAGGAGCCCATGCTCATCTACCCGACCCTGCACTACCAGAACGGCGGTCTGGAGTTCACCTCGGACGGTGCGACCGGGCTGCCGGGCCTCTTTGCGGGCGGCGAGGTCGGCGGCGGGACCCACGGCGAGAACCGCCTCATGGGCAACTCGCTCCTCGACATCATGGTCTACGGGAAGATCGCGGGCGAGAGCGCGGCCGCTTACGCCAAGGAGAAGGCCCAGGACGGCACGCTGTCCCTGGACCACGTGAAGAAGTATCACCAGGAGATCGACGACGCCGGTATCGACACCGACCGGGTCTCACCCATGCTGCTGCCGGACTACACCGATCCCAAGGTCCGGGAGCGGCAGCTCACGGCGCACTACGTGGGTACCCTGAGGTAACAGCGCGCCGGAACCTTTTGCCAGTTCCGAAAAAAGCGCTCCGGGTGGCTGATGACACCCGGAGCGCTTTTTTTTGCACCGGTCATGGATGGACCCGGCTTCCAGACAAGAGTATTCTGGCGAGCCATGAGTCCACGCATCCCGACCTTCCTGGTCCCGTGCCTGAGCGTCCTGGTGTTCGCTCTCCTCGGGGGCTACACCCTGCTGGTGGTGCCGGTGGGCGAGGGGCCGGACGAGAACGGCCATATCGCCCACATCCTGTCCCGCGGTGGGCCCGATGCGGACGAGGATCGGGTGGCCAGGGTCGCAGAACCACCGCTCTACTACGGCCTCGGGGCCGCTGCAGCGGGGCTCCTCGGGCCGGATGTCGGGAACCGGGCGGCGAAGCCCGAAGTGGTTTTGCGGCCCGTGGCGCTCCCCGGCCCCTACCGTATCGAGCTCCAACACCACGTCCTCCCCGGCCGGAGCGAGCCGGCGTTGAGTCCCGCCTACGCCATCCGCCTGGTGAGCCTGATCTTCGGGATCCTGGTCGTGGTGGGCCTCTACCTGGGGGCGTCCTGGTCCTTCGGGGAGGACCGCCGGGCCGTCCGGGCCACGGTGGGCTGGGCCTTGCTGCCCGGGGTGGTGTTTTCCGCGGCCGTGGTGAGCAACGACGTGGCCGCGGCCGCCTTCACGACCCTGATCTTCGCCCTCTACATGCGTACTCTGTCGGGCCGGTTCCTCACCGAGGCCTGGCACGGCGTACTTCTCGGCGGGGGGCTCGGGGCGGCGGTCCTCACCCATTCAAGCGGTCTCATCCCCGTGGTGCTGTTTCCCCTGGTGGGGATCCTGGCTGCGGTGCGGCCCCGGCGCCAGGCCGTAATACGGAGCAGCGTCGTGGCCGGAGTCACCTTCGGCCTGGTCGGAGTGGGGGGGTGGTTTTTCCTGGGCAACCAGGGAGAGGGATTTCTCTTCGGTTTCCAGGCGGCCGAACCCTCTCGGATGGCGCTCTCCTTCCCACCGGACGGGAACTACGTGGGCCACGTGATGACGCGCCTTGTCCGCGGCTACCTGGGGGATCTGGGCTGCCAGGAGATCGAGCTATCCCGGCCGCTCCTCCTGTTCTTCCTGGCCCTCGGCGGCGCTGCCCTCGGCGGAGTGGTGCTGCTGATCCGGGACCATGCCCTCGGATTCTTCCGGGCCCGGAGGCCTGCGGCGCCGGCGATGAACGGTCCCTTCGTGCTCTCGGAGCCGGGGCCGGGGTCCATGCGGGCCGAGGCGGGAGGGAGTGCGGCCAGGGCGTGGGAGCCGCCGATCTTGGACGGCCGCGGTCTGGTGTTTTGCCTCGCGGCCGTGGCCTTGACCTTCGGGCTTCTGGTGCGCGGGAACTTCCTAGTGTACGGGCCGCACGGTCAAAACCTCCACGGGATCCTCCTGCCCGTGTCCCTGCTCTGCGTGGCGGGCATGCGCCGGCTCGTGGGCAGCGAAGGATTCAAGGCGGCCGCGCCCGTCCTGGCTCTGGGGCCACTCCTGGCCACGGTCTACACCGTGTTCTTCGACGTCCTGCCCCACTTCCACACGCCCTGGTCCAAGTGGACGCGCGGGGAGGTCATCGCCTACGACGACGCCGGAAATCCCCGGGCCGAACCGCATCGGGTCCCGGGAACCGGGCCCGGCGGCCACTTCGAGCCCTGGGGAACCTATTCCACTGCCCGGGTGCCGGAGATGAACCTGGCCTGGGGGGTTCCCGAGGTGAAGTTCCGTTACAAAGGCCTGGATCCCCGCGTGCCCTACCAGGTGCGCCTCACCTACTACGGCGGGCGCGAACCGGGCAAGTTCGGCCATGTGCCCTACCAGGAGCTCCACGCCGGAACCCACCAGCTCCACGGCCCCGTGCCCCTCACCTTCCGGCCGAGAGAACTCTCCTACACCGTTCCGAGAGGCGCGGTGACGTCCGAGGGGATCCTCGACCTCACGTTCCGGAGCCTCAATGGCGGTGCCGCCGGCGTGGCCGAGGTGTGGCTGGAGAAGGCGTGGTTATCGCTCAAGGCCGCCGAGGTGAGGCCCGATCCGCCCCGGCCGGGCGAGCGGATCCAGGCCCTGCTCCGCCTGGAGAACCGGGACCCGGTGCAGGTTCACAGGGCGGAGCTGCACCTCCGGGTCCGGACGGCCGGGGGGCGGGTCCGCACGCTGGTGGGGCAGAAGACCGTGAGTCCGGTGCGGCACGGCCGGCCCTGGCAGGGCGGCCTGGTGGCCGTCTTGCCCGCGGGCATCGCCCCGGTGGAGTTTCGGGTCGGGGTGCGGCGCGTGGACCGGGGACCCTGGGCCGTCTTCAAGGGGGCCACGAACCTGGGCCCCGAAGGGGGCAAGCGCGGAGATCTCAACGCCCGGGACCTGCACGTGGCGGCGCTCGAGAAGGGCCGGACCGGGTGTGTGGTCCGGGCCGGTCTGGCGGGCCTGCCCGCGGGCCCCTGCCGGGTGCGGGTGCGATACCGGGCGGAAAGGCCGGGGCAGGTGTGCCTCCTCACCCGGGCCGGAGCCGTGGCGGGGCGGTTCTCCCTTCCGGAAACGGGAGGGAGCTTCCGGGAAACCGAACAATCGGGTCTGGCAAGGGGGGCCGCGGTCCTTGCCCTCGAGGTGACTTTCCCCCACGCCTGCGAGGCGGCCGTGGACGAGATCCTCGTCTGGACCGAGGGGGAAGACAGGGACTTCCACGACTACCCCGTCGGGAAGCGAAGGTGATAAGTCGGAGATCGCCTCTCCGAAACGCATGCGCGCTCCTCCGGTCACCTTGCTTGTGGGACACTGCTGGATGCACTATACTCCCGCTTTCCCGTCTCTGATTCGAGAGCAGGAACCATGTGCGGAATCATCGCGATCCAGGGAGACCTGGAGGTGGTCCAGGACCTCTACAACGGACTGGTCTGCCTCCAGCACCGCGGCCAGGACGCCGCGGGCATCGTCACCTACGACCGGCGGTTCCACATGAAGAAGGGCTTCGGCCTGGTCCGGGACATTTTCACCCGGAAGCACATACGCAGCCTGGCCGGCTCCCTGGGCATCGGCCACGTCCGCTACCCCACGGTGGGCAACGGCCGGGGCCGGGATGCCCAGCCCTTCGTGGTCAATGCGCCCTACGGCATCGCCCTGGCCCACAACGGTAACGTCACCAACTTCCGGCAATTGAAGGTCGAGCTCTTCCGGGAGAATCACCGCCACGTGAACTCCGAATGCGATGCCGAGGTGATCCTCAACGTTCTGGCCGACGCACTGGAGAAGATCATCTTCTCGCGGTCGGACCGGAGCCTGCACCCCGAGGACCTCTTCCAGGCCGTGGAGGGGGTGTTCAAACGCGTCCAGGGCGCCTACTCGGTGGTGGCCCTGATCGCCGGACACGGCCTCCTGGCTTTTCGCGATCCCCACGGCATCCGGCCCTGCATCATGGGCGAGCGCCTGAGCGAGGGAGGCAAACGGGAGCACTGCGTGGCCAGTGAGTCCGTGGCGCTGGATCTGCTGGACTTCCACAAGACCCGCGACGTCCAGCCCGGCCAGGCCGTTTTCATCGACCTTGCCGGGGAGGTCGTCACCCACCAGGTGGCTCCGCCCCGGCACACGCCCTGCATATTCGAATACGTCTACTTCGCCCGGCCCGACAGCTTCATCGACAAGATCAGCGTCTACAAGAGCCGCGCTCGCATGGGCAGGAAGCTGGCCAGAGCGTGGAAGGAGACCGGCCTCGAGGTGGACGTCATTATTCCCGTGCCCGAGAGCTCTCGCACGGCGGCCACGGCCATGGCCATAGAGCTGGGCATCAAGTACTCCGAGGGACTCGTGAAGAACCGCTACATCGGGCGCACCTTCATCATGCCCGGCCAGACCCGGCGGGAGCGGAACATCCGCCGGAAGCTGAACGCCATCCAGGTGGAGTTCGAGAACAAGGACGTGCTGATTCTCGACGACTCCATCGTCCGGGGCAGCACCTCCCGGCAGATCGTGAAGATGGCCCGCAAGGCCGGTGCCCGGCACGTCTATTTCCTGTCCTATTCCTCCCCCCTGAAATTCCCCTGCTACTACGGCATCGACATGCAGACCAAGGGGGAGCTCATCGCCGGCACCCACAGCCTGGAGGAGATCGGGCAGAAGATCGGCGCCGACCGGGTCTTCTACCAGGAGGTGGAGGACATGGTGGAATCGACCCGCGCCGGAAACCCGGACATCGAACACTTCTGCACGGCCTGCTTCACCGGAGACTATCCCGCCGGCAAGGTGGCCCAGGATGAACTCGAGGCCCTGGAGGCGGAGCGCACGGCGATCAAGGACGGGTGAGAATCCTCACGGTTCGTGCAAGAATCACTTCCCAATTTAGCATCTCATCTTCGGGTCGGGGCCGGCCGTTTCATGGCCGGTCAATGAGACAAAGCGGGCTTGTATTGCCGTCATGAGACCTTTCATTTTGAGGGGAAACCGCAGCTCTGCTGGGGGACTCGTGAAGTCTGACAGTTCCGGTTGCTCGAGGAGGGAAGTCCTTTACACCCGTCCTCCGAGATGGAAAGCAATTGCTGCTGTTCTCTCAAAGGTGTGCATGCGCATTGTTGAGGCGCATTGTTGCGGGCTGCCGATCCCACGGCCTGTTTTTGTCCTGAATCGGGATATTTCAGGGCTGTGGGATGCCCCACGGCTCTGAAATATCCCGATTCAGGACAAAAACAGGCCGTGGGATCCGGGCCGCTGATTTCATGAAGGTATCATGAGCCGGAAAGGTGCTCAGGGTTCCCGCCTCAACCGGATCACCCGCATGGTCTTGGTGGTCTGGTGGTCCGACAGGACGAGGTTGAGGTAGGTGGACCGGTGGCCCTTCTTGTGGGCCCACACCTGGATGGGAAGCCCCCTCGGGAGGTGTGTCACCTGGTACTGGCCGAGGTTGTCGGTGAGGCCGGGAAACCGGGTGAAGTTCCTTACGAAGCCGTTTCTGAACAAGCACCGGATCTTGACGCCCGTGAGCGGCGCTCCCCCGGAGTCGGTCACCCGGCCGAGAATGCGGGTGCCGCGACTCAGATGGATCTCGAGGTGGTCCAGGGGCTCGCCCTTTCTGGGCTCGAGGGTGCGGTATTCGGGTGCGAAGCCCTCGGCCACCACCTCCAGGACGAAGGGACGCAGCCCTTCCGGCAGGGCCGGAAAGTGCTGGAACCGGAAGCTGCCGTTCAGCCGGGACCGGGTTGTGATGAACCGGTCGTACTCCTCGCGGATCATGGTGAGGACGGCCCCCGCCACGGGGCCGGTACCGTCCCTGGCCACCACCACCCCTTCCAGACGGAGTCCCGGATCCAGGCTGAGGGACACGTGGCGCAGCTCGCCCGGGGCGAGTTTGATGCACTTGCCGACCGCCCGTTCCACGTGCGGCGCGTAGTCCCTGTGAAAGGCGCGCAGGAAAAACGTGCCGGGGGGAAGGGGCGGGAACCGGAAGTGCCCGTGGATATCGGTCTTGACGTCCAGGGAGCCGAGGGGACTGCAAAGGACCACCTTGGCGCCCTCCACCGGCAGGTTCCTGGGATTGGTGACGGACCCGTAGATCTTGGCCTCCCGGGCCTTGGACCGCGTCCGTGGACGCGTTCCCGAGGGCCTGGAGTCCGGCCGGGCCACATCGGGCAGGTCCGCCTGGGGGGCCTGCTTCTCGACACCCGGACTCCTCCGGGATCGGGCGGGGGCCGGTGCCCGGGGCTCCACGGGCTTCGCCCGGGCGACCGGGCTCCGGGGCGAGGTCATGTCAAAGGGCGGAGGCTCCACCACGCCGCTGACCGCCAGGATGACCAGGGCCCCCAGGCCCAGGGCGATGCAGAGGGACAATCCAGCGTAGAAAGTGGATTTGCGTGGCATGGCACTCCAATCACGGCTTCCGATCCTCTTTTCGGCGTCCATCCCCTGCCGGCTGGACCCTCGTTTATCGGAACGGGACATTTTTCCCTGACCCGGCTTCCCGGGATGCCCTGATCCTTATCAATCCGGGAGTTTTTTTTCACCGCTTGCAACACCCTGATTCCTGAACCGTTTACAAGGCAGAATTGGAGACGAGGGGGTGAGTGAGACTCAGGTATGGGAAGAGGTAGATAGATTGGCGGTCCTGATCCCGACTCCGGCCACGAGGGCCGGGATCCTCGATCTCCGCAGGAGATGAATCGCCACGGCGCCGGCCCGGTTCGACCGGGCCGGCGTTTTGTACGGAGTCAGGACCCTTTCCACGGGCATCGACGACCTGCATGGCGGGGGGCTCGAGGAAGCCCCTCAGGATTTCACGAGCATATACATATTGTGGAAATTGTCCTGACTCCGTACTCTCTTACCCCATGCGTCCCGTAATCGTCCTCGACATCGTGGGTCTCACGCCCCGACTCCTGGACCAAGGCGCCCCCAACCTGAATCAGGTGGCCAGGGAGGGATTCATGGCGTCTCTGGATCCCGGGGTGCCCGCCGTCACCTGCCCGGTCCAGGCCTCGATGCTCACGGGGCTCAAGGTGCGTGACCACGGTATCGTGGCCAACGGGTGGTATCACCGGGACACGGCCGAGATCCGGTTCTGGCTCCAGTCCAACCACCTGGTCCAGGGGGAAAAGGTGTGGGAGGCCGCACGCAGGCGCCGGGAGGATTTCACCTGCGCCCTGCTCTTCTGGTGGTTCAACATGTATTCCACCGCGGACTGGTCCGTGACCCCGCGGCCTGCGTACCCGGCCGACGGCCGGAAGATCCCGGACGTGTATGCGAACTCCCCCGAGCTTCGCAGAGAGCTCGTGGAGCGTCTGGGCCCCTTTCCGCTGTTCAAGTTCTGGGGGCCCGGCGCCGGCATCGAGTCCTCCCGGTGGATCGCCGGGGCCGCGGAGCACGTGCTCCGCACCCGCCGGCCCACCCTCACCCTGGTCTACCTGCCCCACCTGGACTACGACCTCCAGCGCTTCGGCCCGGACGGTCCCGAGGCGCTCCGGGCCCTTGAGGCGGTGGACCGGGCCGCCGCACCGCTCCTCGAGGCGGCCCGAAAGATCGGGGCCGAGATCCTGGTGGTGTCGGAGTACGGCCTTACCCGGGCCGACGGCCACGCGTGCCCGAACGTGTCGCTGAGGCAGACGGGGTTTCTCCAGGTCCAGCAAAACGCCGTGGGGGAACTCCTGGACGCGGGCGCTTCCCGTGCCTTTGCGGTGTGCGACCACCAGGTGGCCCACGTCTACGTCCGGGATCCGGACGACCTGGCGGGGGTGCGGTCCGTTCTCGAGGATACGGCCGGCGTGGCGGAGGTCCTGGACCGCAGGGGTCAGGCCGCTCTCGGCCTGGACCACCCCCGGTCCGGGGAGCTGGTGTGCCTGGCCGAGGCGCACCACTGGTTCGCCTACCCCTACTGGCTGGACCCGGCCCGGGCACCCGATTTCGCCCGCTGCGTGGACATCCACCGGAAACCGGGGTACGACCCGGCCGAGCTCTTCCTGGACCCGGCCCGGCCTCTCAAGATGAAGGTCCGCGTCGGCGTGCGGCTCCTGCAGAAATTCCTGGGGATGCGCTACCTGATGGACGTGATCGGCCTCGATCCGGCCGGGGTGCGCGGGACCCACGGCCTGAAGCCCCTCGGGGACGCCGAGGGCCCGGTCTGCCTCAGCTCCTCGCCGGTGGGGGCTGCGGATCGCCTCGAGGCCGCGGGCCTGAAGGACCTCATCCTGGAGACGGTATTCCGGTCCGGTTGATGCTGGGAGGGGCCTGTTTCCTGCAATACAGCGCGGTTGTATAGTATAATTTCACCTCATGACTTCCGCTTCCAGCTGATCGCGCACCAGCCATAAGGAAACCGACATGGAAGATACAGCGGCCGACCTCGCGACCTTCGACCTCTTCAACCCCACCGAGGAACACAAGCTCCTCCGGGACATGGTCCGGGACTTTGTCCGGGACGAGGTGGAGCCCCAGGCCGAGGCCTACAACCGGGACGAGAAGTTCAACGTCGAGCTCCATCGCATGGCGGGCGAGCTCGGTCTCCACGGCGCCACCGTGCCCGACGAGCATGGCGGCAGCGGCATGGACGCCGTGGCGTCGGTGATCATCCACGAGGAGCTGGCCCGGTCGGACCCGGGCTTCGGCCTGGCCTACCTGGCCCACGCCATCCTCTTCACCAACAACTTCTATCACAACGCCGATGAGGCGCTGCGGGCGCGCGTCCTGCCCAAGGTGCTGAGCGGGGAGTGGCTGGGGTGCATGGGCATGACCGAGGCGGGGGCCGGCACCGACGTCATGGCCATGCAGACCCGGGCTGAGAGGGACGGCGACAACTACGTCCTGAACGGCCAGAAGATGTGGATCACCAACGGCGGGTGGGACAACGACACCCTGTGCGACGTGGCCCTGATCTACGCCAAGACCGGAGACAAGATCTCCAGCTTCGTGGTGGAGAAGGGCATGCCGGGCTTCTCGCTGGGCCAGAAGTTCAAGGACAAGCTGGGCATGCGGTCCAGCATGACCTTCGAGCTGGTGTTCGAGGACTGCGTGGTGCCGGTGGCCAACCGCCTCGGCGAGGAGGGCGAGAGCCTGCTCCACATGATGCGCAACCTCGAGATCGAGCGCCTCACCCTGGCGGCCTTGAGTCTCGGCATTGCCCAGCGCAGCCTCGAGGTGATGGTCGACTACGCGGCCCAGCGCACCTGCTTCGGCGTGCCCATCAACCGCCACGGTCAGATGCAGCACCGCATCGCCACGTCCTATGCCCGGTTCAAATCCGCCCGCATCTACGTCTACGACACGGCCCGGCGCATGCAGCTCTCCGGGTACAACCAGCGGGTGGACGCCGACGGCTGCAAGCTCCTGGCCTCCACCGTGGGCAAGGAGGTGGCGGACCACGCCATCCAGGTGCTGGGGGGCAACGGCTACATCGCCGAGTACGTGGTGGAGCGCCTCTGGCGGGACGCCAAGCTCAACGACATCGGCGGCGGCACCCTGGAGGCCCACGAGAAGAACATCACCAAGGACCTCACCCGGGACACGTCGTTCCTCTACCGGTGAGCCGGTCGTCCGCGCCGATAAATTCCCCCCTCTTGTCATGTTTGTGGGGGGGGAGGGTCGCAATCCCTTGATTCTTTGCCCGGAAACACCCTATAAATCAACGAATTCCCGTCCCGGATATCCGGTCGAGAGTACGGATTGGCGGTATCGCCCGGCAGCCAGAACACGTAAACATACTCTTTACAGGTTCGCTCAACACCAGATCAGGAAAGAGCCATGCAAGTCGACGTCCAGGAAATCAAGGAGCGAGTGGCGGAGAAGTCGGACATCCTGGAGCGGGTCCGGCACGAGGTGGGCAAGGTGCTGGTCGGCCAGAAACACATGGTGGACCGGTTGCTGGCGGCGCTTCTTTGCGGGGGCCACGTGCTCCTGGAAGGGGTGCCGGGCCTGGCCAAGACCCTGACCGTGAAGACCCTGAGCGCCGCCCTGAACACGAAGTTCCAGCGCATCCAGTTCACCCCTGACCTCCTGCCGGCCGACCTCATCGGCACCCTCATCTACAACCCACGCGAGGGCACCTTCACCACCAAGAAGGGCCCCATCTTCGCCAACATCATTCTGGCCGACGAGATCAACCGCGCCCCGAGCAAGGTGCAATCGGCGCTGCTGGAAGCCATGCAGGAGCACCAGGTCACCATCGGGGAGGAGACCTTCCTGCTCGAGGAGCCGTTCCTGGTCATGGCCACCCAGAATCCCATCGAGCAGGAGGGCACCTATCCCCTGCCCGAGGCCCAGGTGGACCGGTTCATGTTCAAGGTGGTGGTGGACTACCCCGACAAGACCGAGGAGATGCAGGTGGTGGAGCTGGCCCTGGGCGACGTGGCCCGCGAGGTGAAGCCGGTGGTGGACGTGGAAGAGATCTTCACCTGCCGCGAGGTCCTGAACATGATCTACGTGGACGAGAAGGTGAAGCACTACGTGGTGGATCTGGTCCACACCACCCGGAATCCGAAGGACCACGACCTGAAGGAACTGGAGCCGCTCATCGACTACGGCGCTTCCCCCCGGGCCAGCATCTACCTGACCCATGCCGCCCGGGCCAGTGCCTTCCTGGCCGGCCGCGGCTACGTGACGCCCCAGGACGTGAAGGACATCGGCCACGACGTGCTCCGGCACCGGGTGATCCTGTCGTACGAGGCCGAGGCCGAGGAGATGACCCCGGACGACGTGGTGGATCGGGTGCTGGCGAAGGTGCCGGTACCTTAGGCGAGAATCCCATGCCGCAAGACGTTGCTGATATCATCAAGAAGGTCAGGCGCATCCAGATCGTGGCCAACCGCCAGGTCAACGACCTCATGGCCGGCGAGTACGCCAGCGTGTTCAAGGGCCGGGGCATGGAGTTCGACGAGGTGCGGGAGTACACACCGGGCGACGAGGTGCGGGATATCGACTGGAACGTCACGGCCCGCGCCGGCCGACCCTACGTCAAGCGCTACTGCGAGGAGCGGGAGCTCACCATCCTGTTCCTGGTGGACGTGTCCGCCTCGGGTGCTTTCGGATCCACCGACCGCAGCAAGCTGGAGCTCATCGCCGAGATCGCCGCGCTGCTGATGTTCAGCGCCCTGAAGAACAACGACAAGGTGGGACTCTGCCTCTTCGCCGACCGGGTCATCAAATTCCTGCCGCCCCGCAAGGGCAAGGGCAACGTGCTGAGGTTCATCCGCGAGCTGGTGGCGGCCGAGCCCGTGGCCGGGGAGACGGATCTCACCGCTGCCATGGAATACGCTTCCCGGGTGCTGAGGCGCCGCGCCGTGGTGTTCCTGCTGAGCGATTTTCAGGGGGAGGACTACGAGAAGAGCTTGCGCCTCACAAACCGGCGCCACGACCTGGTGGCCATCACCGTGGGCGACCGGCGCGAGCAGGCCCTGCCGGACGTGGGCTTCATCACGCTCCGGGATCCCGAGACCGGCGAGGTCCGGGAGGTGGATACCCGGCACCGCAAGCTGCGGAGCCTGTTCGAGTCCCGGTCCACCGAGGCCGCGGACACCCTCGTGGAGGGGCTCAGGCGCGCCGGGGTGGATCAGCTCCCGGTGAAGACCGGGGAGTCGTACGTCACGAGTATCCACCGCTTTTTCCGCATGCGGGAACGGCGGTTCCGGTGAATCCGGTGAATATCGTCTGCTTGTCAGGGAGTGAACCATGACCGAAGAATCGAGGCAACCGGGGCCGGACCTGAACCTGACGCCGCCGCCCGGCCTGGCCCACGCCTCCGGTCCCCGGTCGAGGGGGTCCGGATTCGTGGTGGTGCTGCTCGTGATCGTGGTGGTGCTGGAGGCGGTGGTGCTGCTGCACGTGACGCACGATCCGGGCTCCGGGGGAAACGGATCAAGAGCCGCCGATGCCGGCGCCGCGGTTGCCGCCCCCGAGGCCCTCGAGGCCCAGGCGCTCCGCCTCGAGGAGCTGGGCGTGGCCGACAAGGCGGCCGAGGCGTGGGAGCGCTACCTGGCCACGGGCAGCGGCGGCACCGGCGCCGCCCGGGCGCTGATCCGCTACCGGGCCGGAAAGCTCTATCAGGAGGCGGGACGCCACAGCGACGCCCTGGCCGCGTTGATCCGGGCCGAGAAGGAAGGCCTGGAGGACGAGGCGACGCGTAAGGCCCTCGGTCCGAGGATCATCGACTGTCTCCGGGCTATGGGGCACTACGGCGCTGTCACTTCCGAGCTCCACCGCCGCGTGGGCACCGGGGGGGACGAGGACGCGAGTCCGGTGGTGGCCGCCTTTGCGGGGGAGACCCTGAGTCGAGCTCGGTTCGACCGCATCCTGGAGAAGGAGATCGATGCCTCCCTGGAAGCCTACCGGGACCGCATGGGTCCCGAGGCTCTGAAGGCGCAGCGGGACCGTATCGTGAAGATGTACCGGTCCCCGGACCAGGCCCGGGCGTTCCTGGAGAACGTGGTGATGAAGGAGGTCATGGTTCGCAGGGCCCGGGAGCTGAAGCTGGACCGGGACGAGGCCTTCCGGGAACGCATGCGCGAGGTGGAGGGGCTGTTGCTCGCCAAGAAGTTCCAGGACCGGGAGGTGACCGCCCGGCTCCAGCCCACCGAGTCGGACATCCGGGGCTATTACGAGATCCACAAGGCCGACTACAAGACCCCCGAGGCCGCGAAGCTGCGCGTCATCCAGGTGCAGTCCGTGGAGGAGGGGTTGAAACTTCTCCCCGGGCTGAAGGACGGGAAGATCTTTGCGCTGGCGGCCGAAAAGTCGTCTCTGCACGAGGCCTCGAAGAAGGCGGGGGGGCTGGTGGAGGCGCCGCTTACGAAGGGCCGGGGCTGGCCGGGATTCGGCTACTCCGCCGACCTGGAGAAGGCGGTGTTCGATACTGCCACCGCCACCACCCTTGAGGAGCCCTTCGAGCTGGACGGCAAGGTCTATCTGGTGCGGGTGGAGGAGAAGATCCCCGAGGCGGTCCGTCCCCTGGAGGCGGTGCAGCAGCAGGTCGTCGGGGACTACCTGGCGCAGAAGAAGAAGGAACTCCTCGAGGCGCTGAGGCAAGAACTCCGAGACCGCTACCAGGTCCGGTTCAATCCGGGCGGCCTGAAGCCGGAGCCGGCCCCGAAAGAGACCGGGAAGGAGAAGCCGTAGTCCATGCGTGCTCCGGTCCTGTTCCTGCTGATCTGTCTGACCTGGATCCTCCCCGCCTGCGTCCGGGACCAGGGGAAGTCCGGGGAGTCCGGCCCGGCCGAGGATCCGGGAGACCCGGACAAGGCGCTCGTGGCCGAACAGGTCCGCGGGCCGGTGACGGTGCGCCTCAAGGTGGAGCCCGGCAAGCCCACCCTGAGCGACGAGATTCTCTTCACTCTCACCATCCTTTCCGAGGAGGGCGTGGAGGTGGAGCCGCCCGCCGTGCGGGCCGCCCTGGGGGAGTTCCTGATGCGCGATTTCAAACACGACCTGCCCGACGTCCAGGAGAACAGGCAGGTGCACCGGAGCCGCTATACCCTGGAGGCTCTGCGCTCGGGTCCGCATCTCATCCGTCCCTTGAAGGTGAAGTTCTGGACGGCTCCGGAGGGCGCCTCGAAGGACCCGGGTAAGAAAACAGAAAAGAAGGAACACGTCCTGGAGACCGAACCCCTCAAGGTGGAGGTGGGGAGCATCCTGGGCGAGGCCCGGCCCGACCTCAAGTCCCTGCGCGGCCCCCGGGGGCTCAGGGACGTGGCCCCACCCGAACGACCCGTGCCCTGGCTCTGGATCGGCGGTATCGGGGGTCTGGTGATCTTGGCGGTGATCGGCCTCGTCTTCTGGATTCGCCGCGGCCGGAAGGTGCCGGAGGCAAGAAAGTACTCCCCCGAGGAACTGGCCTACATGGAGCTCCAGGCCCTGGTCCAGGCCGACTGGGTGGCCGAGGGGCGGTTCGGGGAGTTCTACGTCGAGCTGACGGGCATTGTCCGGCGCTACATCGAGCGCACCACCCGGATCCACGCTCCGGAGCAGACCACCGAGGAATTCTTGCGTGAGATGCGGCACCGGGATCTCTTCGACGCGGACCGGCAGACCCGGCTGGCCCGGTTCCTGGAGGCGGCG
Organism: uncultured Planctomycetota bacterium; assembly: GCA_964485695.1. Lineage (GTDB taxonomy): Bacteria > Planctomycetota > JAFGQW01 > JAFGQW01 > JAFGQW01 > CAZAKZ01. The sequence goes on from CAZAKZ010000014.1 coordinate 32,452, forward strand.
GACCTCATCAAGTTCGCGGCCCGGGTTCCGGGCAACGAGGAGATCGAGTCCAGCTTCAACACGGCCAAGGCCTTCGTCGGCCTGGAACAAATGGAACACACGGAGAAGGTAGCATGAGGCTCGCGCATCCGGTCTGGCTCGTGGTCGTCCTGGTGGCCGCGGGCTTTGCGCTCTGGCTCCGCTACCGCCGGGGGCACCACCACGCAGTGGAGTTCTCCAGCTTGACGCTGGTGAAGGACCTTCCGGTCACCCTGGCCCAGCGCTTGAAGAAGCTGCTGCCGGTGGTGCAGTTCCTGGGCCTCGTGGGCCTGGGCCTGGCCCTGGCCCGACCCCAGATGGGCAAGGAGGAGACGCGTCTGAGGACCGAGGGCATCGCCATCGAGATGGCCCTGGACCGGTCCGGGTCCATGGCGGCGCTGGATTGCGAGCTGGACGGCAAGCCGTCCGACCGCCTCTTGGCCATCAAGCGCGTGTTCCGCGCCTTTGTCCAGGGCGACGGGGACCTGCCGGGCCGACCCGACGACCTCATCGGCCTGGTGGCCTTCGGCGGCTACGCCGATTCCAAGTGCCCCCTGACCATCGATCACGGCGCCCTGCTGGAGATTCTGGAGGACCTGGACATCCCCTTCCACGTCCGGGACAACGACCGGGGCTGGCCGGTGCTGGACCGGAGCCTCATCAAGAGCCAGCGGGATGTCCTGGAGCAGGCCACGGCCATCGGAGAGGCCATCGCTGTGGCCACGGACCGCTTGAAGGACGTGGAGGCCAGGAGCAAGGTGCTGGTCCTGCTCACGGACGGCGCCGAGACCGTGGCCGGCCGTATCGACCCGGACGCCCCGCTCCCGCGCGACGCGGCCAAGGTGGCCGCCGCCCTCGGCATCAAGATCTACACCATCGGATTCGGCAGCAGCCGGCCCGCCATCCCCGTGGCCCTGGTGGATCGATTCGGCCAGGTCGTCGTCCATGAGGTGGACGCCCGGCAGGGATTCCGCATCGACGAGCTCCTCCTCCAGGACGTGGCCCGGATCGGCAACGGCAAGTTCTTCCGGGCCACGACCACCGAGGCCCTGAAGGAGGTCTATGCCGAGATCGACCAGCTGGAGAAGACCGAGACCGAGGGGGTGATCTACGTCGACTACATCGAGTACTATCCGATCCCGCTCCTGGTGGGCCTGGGTCTTCTGGTCCTGCACCTCCTGGCGGTGACGACCCGGTTCCGGACCCTGCCCTGAGGGAGCGAGATAGACAGTGAGAAGGGCTGTGCAAGATGCACTGGCAGAATGACGCCTGGCTCTGGGCGCTGTGGGCCCTGCCCGTGGTGGTGGGGCTTCTCGTGCTTCGCCACCGGCGGTGCGTGCGTGCAGCCCTGCACTTCGCCGACGCGGAGATGGCGGCGCGTATCATGCCGAACCTGAGGCCCGGCCGCGCCGTGGCCAAGGCCATCCTCCTCACCGTGGGGCTTACCCTGGCCATCCTGGCCCTGGCCCGGCCCCGGTGGGGGTACGACCTGGAGGACCTGACGGGACGGGGCGTGGATATCTTCGTGGTCCTGGACGTGAGCAAGTCCATGCTGGCGGAGGACGTCAAGCCCAACCGCCTGGAGCGCGCCAAGGCCGACATCGTCGACCTCCTGAAGGAGGTGCGGGGGGACCGCGTGGGCCTCATCCTCTTTGCGGGCAAGGCCGTGGTGAAGTGCCCGCTGACCCTGGACTACGGCTTCTTCCAGCTGGTGCTGAAGGAGGCGGGACCCGACGAGGTGCCCATGGGCGGCAGCCTCATCGGGGATGCACTCAGAAAGGCCAGCCGGTGCTTCTCCAAGGACCGCCGCCGGCAGCGGTTGGTGGTGCTCATCACCGACGGCGAGGACCACGACTCCTTCCCCCTGAAGGCCGCGGCCTCTCTCCAGAAGGAGGGTATCCGGGTTGTGGCCATCGGCCTGGGAGACCCCGTGGATGGAGCCCGAATGCCCAGGGCCCGGGGCATGGCCAGCTACATCACCCACAAGGGCCAGGTGGTGTGGTCGAAGATGGACGAGCGCGTGCTCTCCGAGATCGCGCTGAAGACGGGCGGGGCGTACGTGCCTGCACGGACTCGCACCTACGACCTGGCGGAGGTCTACCGCACCCACATCGAGCGCCTGGAGAAGGAAGAGACCGTGGGCAAGAAGAGGAAGCGCTACCGGGATCAATACCAGCTCTTCCTCCTGTCGGCCCTGATCTGCTTTCTCCTGGATGCGGGCCTCAGGTTCTATCCCCGGAGAGACGGAAGGAGGAGCCCATGATCCTGTCGCGGATCCAGGTGCTGGTGCTGGGCCTGTGCCTCGCGGCACCGGCCGCCCTCGGCGGGGAAACCGTCCACGGCCTGGTGGAGGCGGGGAAGCGACTCTTTGCCGAAGGCAAGTTCGACGAGGCCCAGGCAAAGTTCGCCGCGGCCGAGGTGAAGGCGCCCGAGAATCCCATCATTGCCTACAACCGCGCCCTGGCCTACCAGGCCGCAGGCAACGTGACCCAGGCCGAGGCGTATTACCGGAAAGCGGACTACTCCCGGGACGCCGACCTGAACGCCCGCACCACCTTCAACCTGGGAACGCTCCGGGTCATGAAGGCCAGAGCGCTCCTGGGCGAGGACCCAGCCAAGGTGGGCAAGGAGGCGCGCGAGGCCATCCTGGACCACCTGGAAGCGGCCGTGGCCCGGTTCCGGACCGTGCTCGAGGCCCGGCCCAAGGACCCCGACGCCCGCTACAACATCGAGGTGATCCGCCTCTGGGTGAAGGACATGACGGACCGGTGGCGGAAGGCCGACCGGGAGAAGGCCCGGAACGAGGCGGACCTGGTCAAGTACCTCGAGTATCTCATGAACGCCCAGGAGGCCCTGAAGGACGAGACCGAGGCGCTCGAGGAGAGGGAGGATCCCGCCTCGGGCCGACCCGTGCGCCTGGAGCAGGTCATCCGGGTCCAGGAAGAACTGGGGGACGAGATCCCGCACCTGAAGGACAAGGTGAAGGCGTTCATCCAGAAGGTGGCCGAAAAGACGGCTGCTCCCGGGGCCCCCGGGGCTGCCGCCCCCAAGGCCGATCCAAAGCAACTCGAAAAGCTCACCCAGGCCGAGGCGCAACTGACGGCCCTGGCCGACCGGGCCGGAAAGGCCATGGACGAGGCGGTCCTGGCCCTCGGGGACCTGGCCCTGGACCGGGCCGCGGCCTCCCAGTCCACGGCCCATGACCGTCTGCTGGACATGTGGAAGGGCCTGGCCGACTTCATGGCCATCCTCGCCCGGGCCATCCGAGGCCAGGACGCGGTCATTGCCGGCACTGAACCCTACTGCGAGGAGGCGGCGCAGGAAGAGGCCAGAGCCGAGGAGATCGAGGCGGCCAAACGACTGCAGAAGGACCAGGTCGAGGTCCGGGACCTGGTGCCCCTGCTCACGGTCCGGGCCCAGGGCATGAAGAGCCAGCTCCAGAAGGCGCCGACTCCGAAGCCGGGTGAGCAGCCTCCCGGGCAGCCCTCGCCCCAGGAGATCGTGAAGGCTTTCGACAAGGCCCTGGAATTGCTGCCCGATGCCGATGCGGCCATGGAAGCGGCCGTGCGGGCCGTGGGGGACCGGTCCTGGAAGACGGGTCTGGAGGAGGAGAAGAAGGCAGCCGAGATCCTGAAGAAGATCCGGGACCTCTTCAAGAACCAGAAAAAAGACGAGCAGAAGAAGCAGGACCAGAAAAAGAACGACTCGAAGAAAAAGGACGAGCCGAAGAAGGACGAGCAGAAGAAGCAGCCCCGGGACCCCAAGAAGATGACCCAGGAGGAGGCGGATCGCCAGCTCCAGAAGATGCGGGAGAAGCGCAAGAAGCGGGAGAAGAAGCGCCACGCGGAAGCGGCGGCGAGGCGGCCCCGCGTGGAGAAGGACTGGTGATGGGCGCCATGAGAGTCCGTTGGGTCCTTCTGTTTGCACTGGCTACGTGGGCCCTGGCGGCGCCCTTTGCCCACGGCCAGGCGCGACGCATCCAGGCGGAGCTGGACCGAAATCGGGTCTATGAAGGCGAGGGCGTGCAGTACGAGGTCAGGCTGGTGAACTTCCCGGCCGAGGTGAAGCCCAGCCTCGAGGGATTCACCGATTTCGCGGTCACCTACCTCGGGCCCGGCGGCCAGCGCACCTTCACCCAGTTCGTGGGCGGCCGCATCACCCGGGAATCGAGCTATGCCCACGTGTATCGCCTGGTGCCCAGGAAGACCGGCGTCCTGGTCGTGCCCGCGCCCACGGCCGAGCTGGAAGGCCAGACCGTCCGGGGCCCGAAGCTCCGCCTCGAGGTCCGGGGCATCGAGAAGCAGGACATCGTGATCCTGGGTCTCGAAGTCTCCAAGACCCGGGTTTACCGCCTGGAGCCGTTCACCCTCACCCTGAACGTCCATGTCCGGGTCCTGCCCGCACCCCATGACCGGCAGGATCCCCTGAGCGTTCAGTCCGGGGGCCGGGAGCCCAGGCTGATCCTGCCGTTCCTGGAAGTGCCCAAGGGGCTGAAGTCCGAGGACACTCCCACCTGGCTCCGGCGCTACCTGAGCCGCACCGGCAACGGCGTCGTCATCCCGGGAGCGCAGCGCTACCTCGGCATGCTCCTGCCCTTTTCCACGCCCACGTTCCGGCCGAAGAGCCGCCGGGTGAAGCACGAGGGCCTGGACGGCAAGGCCCGGGACTACCTCCTCTACACCTTCGAGCGCACGTTCACGCCGGGGAAGGCGGGCACGTATGCCTTTGGCGTGGCGACCTTGAAGGGCGTTTTCGGAACCGGAGTCGAGAAACGGCGGGACCGTTTCGGCCGGGAGCGCGAGAGCCTGACGGGGGAGGACGTCTACGCAGTATCCCGGGACCTCACGGTGGAGGTCCTGGAGCCCCCGGAGACCGGCAGGCCAGCCCACTACACGGGCGGCATCGGCGCCTTCCGGATCTGGGCCACGGCGTCACCGAAGAAGCTGCGCGTGGGGGACCCCCTCACCATTACGGTCTACGTGGAGGGCAAAGCCGGGCTGGAGGACGTGGGGCCCCTGAAGTTCACCGACCAGGAGGCGATCACGAAGCATTTCAAGGTCTACGAGGACGCCCCCACCGGAGAGATCAAGGCCGGCCGGAAGATCTTCGTCCACAGCATCCGGCCCCTCACGGCTTCGGCCACCGAGGTGCCGCCCATCGCGTTCAGCTACTTCGACGTGGACCGGGGTCGCTACCGGACCCTGCGCACCGATCCCATCCCCCTGGAGGTGGCGGAGGCGGAGCGGTTGAATCCCAACGAGGTGGTGATGGGGAAGACCTCCGTGGGGGACACCGATCTGACCGAGATCCAGGAAGGGCTCTACGCCAACCTCACCGGCGTGGACCGCCTCGGGGACCAGCGGGTGCGGCCGGGATTCTGGTTCGGTCTCGTGGCCGGCCTTCTGGTGCTCTACGGGGCCCTGGCCCTCGGGGTGGGTCTGGACAGGAAACGCAATGCCGATCCAGCCGCGGTGCGGCGCCGGGGCGCGTTCTCGCGGGGCGGGGCCGCGCTCCGCGAGGTTCGCGGCGCCGGCGATCCCGCCTCGGTGCTCCTGGGGCTTCACGGCGCGTTCCTCTCGGTGGTGGCCGACGTCCGGAACGTGCCGATGGAGGGGCTGACCGCCCGCGACGTGGGCCGGTTCAGCCAGGACCTGGGCGATGAGGAACTGGCCCGGGAGGTGCAGGCCCTGGTGGAGCAGTGCGAGGCGGCTCGGTTCGGTGCAGTGGCCTACCCGGCCGAGGAGGTGGATGACCTCGTGGACCGGGCCGGAGCCCACATGCGGGCCCTGGCCGGCCTCTACCGCCGGAAGTCCGGTCGCATCCCGGCGGGGCCGGCCGTCCTCCTGGGGGTGGCGCTCCTGGCCCTGGGTGGGGAGGCCCGGGCCGGCGATCGCGCGCGTCTCTTCATCAAGGCCCAGGAGCACTTCGACCAGGCGCGGACGCCTGAGGATTTTCTCCAGGCGGCGGCCCTCTTCCGGAAGGTGCTCGAGGGCGAGGGCTACCGCAACGGCACCGTGCTCTACAACCTGGGGAACGCCTATTTCCGGGCCGGCCACATCGGCCGCGCCATTGCCGCCTACCGGGAGGCCGATCGCTACCTCCCGGGTGAGGACCGCCTCGCCGCCAACCTGAACCAGGCCCTGAACCGCCGCGCGGACCAGTTCCCCGAGGCGGGCCGGTCCCTCATCGATCACATCTTCTTCTGGACCCGGGCCGTGGCCTACCCCACCCAGTTCCGCCTCACCCTGGCCGCCGCGGCCCTCGCCTTTGTTCTGGCGTGTCTCAGACTCTTCTGGCCCCGCCTGAAGGGTGTGAAGCCGGCGCTCCTGGGGATCGGAGTCGGGGCAATACTGCTGTGTGCGGGAACGGGCCTGACAACGTATCGCTACGAATGGATCACCCGGGGCGTGCTCACCGCGCCCAAAACTGAGGCCCTGAAGGCTCCCCATGGTGACCGGGCCTTTGACCGACCCCTGCACGAGGGCACGGAGTTCGTCCTCCTGGAAAAACGGAGCAGCGGAGACCGGGCCGGGTGGTATCGCATCCGATTCGCCGGCGACCGCGAGGCGTGGATCCCCGCGGAGGCCTCGGTGACGTACTGAGGTAGAGGCTGCAGGATCAGATCTTCTTCCGGGCGGGCGGGCGGCTGAACAGGTACTTCCGGTCCAGGAGCACGTAGGGGCCCTGGGCGGCCGGCACCTTGCCCATGGCCAGGTGCAGGGCGCGCTTCCCGGGCATGAACACCATGCTGGAGAGGTTGATCGGACCCTGGGCCGTCTTCTCGAGCAGCGACGTGATCCCGGTCAGGTTCCAGATGAAGTCCTTTGCCTTTTCACGGCGGAGCAGGAGGTTCATACGCCAGCACCTCGGATTGCGGCCGAGTTCCTTGGACCGGTGGTGGTTGGTGCCGAAGAGCAGGCCGTCCACCGGGCGGCGTACGGCGACCGCCTTCACCGTGAACTCGGCCAGGGCGGCCTTGCCCGAGGCTTCCATGAGCATCAGGTTGTTGGCCGAGCACCGGGGTCCCGCCTGCACTATTTCCAGTGCCGCCTCCACGGTGTCCACGGACTCGGCGATGCGCCGGTAGAGCATGAGGGCCGGCATGGCCTTGGCGGAGAACCGGGGACGGCCGGCGTAGACCTCCATGACGGCGCCGGCCAGCCCGTCTTCGTTCAGGAACGAGTGCGTGCCCACGAGGCCCGGATAGGTGACGGACGCGAACGCCTTCTTGCCCTTCGGGTGGTAGACCACCACCAGGCCGTAGTGCTGGGCGATGCCGAGGGGGGGGAAGTCGAAGTTCCGGCCGAACATCGGCGTTTCATCGGCCGACTTCTCACCACTCACGGCTATGGTGGTGCACCGGATGACCTTCTTGATGTCCCCGAAGGTATTGAGGAGGAGAACGTCCTCGTAATCGAGTCCCGAGGCCTCGGCAAAGGCCTTCATCTCGCGGTGATAGGCGAAGGGGATCCTGCCCTCCATCTTTCGCGCCTGGTTGAGGACCAGATCGCGCAGGGGCCCGATCAGAAACTTGCCCAGGTATTCCCGCACCACGGCGGTGCCGGATTTCCCCAGAAGCGTCCCCGCCTGTTCGCCCATCTCCTCGGGGGTGCCGTAGACCTTGAGCACAGGGATGTTCTGGACGAACTCGAGGGTGGCCCTGCCGTGTCGCCCGGCCTTGAATCGTTTCTCCTGGGCCCCGGACAAACCGGCCGTGACGAGGCACAGGACCAGGGCAACGCCGGGAGCGTTTTTCCACATCGGTTTCATCGTTATCCTTTCTCGGGTACAATGGAGGAAGTATATGCGAATTCTTCGAGAAGGTCAGTTGCTTCTCCGGGGTCGGATGCACGGATTCAAAGGGGATTCATCATGCGGAATCTCGTTTTTCTCCTCCTCCTCGCCCTGGCTACCGCCGGGGCTCCGGCCCAGTTCATCCCGGGCAACGTGGTGGTCGCCGACGAGAACGGCTATCTCTACGAGGTGACGTCGGCCGGTGGGGTCTCCAGGCTCTGGAAGATCCGGCCCCCGATCTGGGGCCTCGATTTCGACGCCCGGGGCGACCTCCTCGCCGCTGGCGCCGGTTCCCTGTGGCGCGTGGACCCCCTCGGCAAGGTGACCACCCTCTTTGACGGTCTCCATACCTACAACATCGGGGACGTGGAGGTGAACGCCGCCGGCAACGCCTACATCACCGCCATGGGCAACAACTTCCTCGTCGAGGTGGATCCCGGCGGCGCGGTGGTGAACGTCTTTCCCCTCACGGGCGCCACCCGGGCCTGGGGCATGGGCATCGATCCCAGAACAGGCCTGATCTATGTCACGGCTCTCAATGCGGTCTACACCGTGGATCCATTAAAGAAAACCGTGAAGCAGATCCATGTGGGTAAGATCAGCTCCTTCTACCAGGGCGGCACCTTCGGCCCCACGGGACGGTTCGCCTTCACCGACGAGCTGGGCGCCAAGTTCCACGAGATCGACGCCACCGGCAAGGTCACCACCTTGTTCCAGGGACCACCGCTCGTGGATCCGGGCGAGGGCGTGACCCTGGATCCCGCGGGCGACTACCTCTTCACCGACGACGGCGCCGTGGTCGGACCCACCCAGAACCGGGTATTCCAGATCCGCCCCGGAACGCCTGCCGTGCTGACCACCCTGACCGCGTCCTCGGCCCTCTCGGACGTGAACGGTCTGGTGTCGGTGCCCGGGCTCTTTTTGGTCAACCTCTCTCCCCGGATCCGCATCGGCACCACCGGACTCCTCGGCGTGAACGCCGTGGACGGAGCCCTGGAGCCGTACGCGTTTGCCACCGCCCTGAGTGCCCGCACCGGCTTTCCCCTACCCGGCGGCCGGCGCTTTCCCCTGGACCCGGACGATCTGCTCCTGGTCACGGCCAGGAATCTGCTGCCGGGCCTGTTCCAGGACTATCAGGGCGTTCTGGACCTGGCCGGTAACGCCACCCTCAAGATGGTCGTGCCCAATTTCAAGGCCCTGGTGGGCCTCGAGGTCTACACCGCGGGTTTGACTCTCAATCCCCGGTCGCCGGGATACATTCACCTCGTCTCCACAGCGGTCAAGACCGAGATCATCCCGTGAGGGATCTGTCCGGCCTTGAGATTTTCCCCCGAGGTGCCAGACCTTTCCTTTCGTTACAAGATTCATGATTGTTGAATGAGGAATCCCGTGCTCCTCGGAGCCCATGTATCCGTGGCGGGCGGTCTCGAGAACGGGCCGGTGAACGGAGCCGCGCTCGGTGCGGAGTCGATTCAAATCTTCACCCGGAACCAGCGGACCTGGCGCCACCCGCCGCTCCAGGAGGCGGAGGTGGCAGCGTTTCGCCGGGCCCGGTCCGAACACGGTATCCGCGCCGTGATGTCCCACGCCTCGTATCTCCTCAACCTGTGCTCTGGGGACGCGGTCCATCGGGAGCGGTCGTGCCGGAGCCTGGCGGCCGAGGCCAAGCGCTGTGCTCGTCTGGGTGTGGAGGTCCTGGTGTTTCATCCGGGATCCCACGGCGGCCGCGGCGAGGCGGCCGGCGTGAAGACCGCGGCTCGTAGCCTCGATAAGGTGGTGGACATTGCCCGCGAGGCAAAGGGCGTGGTCCTGGCCCTGGAGACCACCGCAGGCCAGGGCCATTGCGTGGGCCACCGGTTCGAACACCTGCGCGATATCCTGGGCCGGGTCCGCCACCCAGGCCGGTTCGGCGTCTGCCTCGACACCGCCCACCTCTTCGCGGCCGGGTACGACCTGCGGTCCACCAAGCACTACGAAGAGACCCTGGTCACCCTGGACCGGGTCCTGGGTCTGGACCGTCTGGCGGCGCTTCATCTGAACGATTCCAGGACGGGGCTTGGAAGCCGCGTGGACCGCCACGCCGATGTCGGAGAGGGGCACCTGGGCATCCGGGTCTTCACCCGCATGGCGCGGGACCCGCGGCTCCGGGGCCTGCCCGCCGTGCTGGAGACGCCGGGGGGCATGGAGGCGTGGAAAAGGGACATCGGAAAGTTGAAACGGGCGAGGCGTCGAGGATAGATCCATGTTGCGTATCACCGATAGGATCTCGATTCCCGAGGAGGAGATCGAGAAGCGGTTCTCCCCCTCGAGCGGCCCCGGGGGCCAGAACGTGAACCGGGTGTCCACCCGGGTGGAGCTGCGATTCGACCTGGAAGCCACCACGGCCCTGCCGGTCTGGGCAAAGGACCGCCTCAGGAGCCTCGAGCGCAGGCGCATCACCCGGGCCGGCGTGCTTCGCATCGTCTGCCAGGTCCACCGGGAGCAGGGCCGGAACCTGGCCGAGGCCCGGGACCGCCTGGCCGCGGCCATCCGGGCCGCCCTGGCACGGCCCCCGCGCCGGGTTCCCACGAAACCCACCCGAGCCTCCCGGGCCCGGCGCCTCCAGGAGAAGCGGCACCGCAGCCGGATCAAACAGGACCGGAAGCGGGTCAAGGACGAGGAGTGACGGGATCCCTCAGGATTACTGCAAAGGCCGCCAGATGGCGGGGAGTTCAACCGCTTTACATTCTGATCCACGAGATGGATAATTCCTCCATGATCGAGAAAGTCGTGACCCACCGTGATCTTCATGACAGGTCGGCCAGTGCCTCGGACCTCCGGTACTGGCTCAGCCGGCCACCGGCCGAACGCATCGAGGCCGTGGAGGCGCTTCGAAGGGAGCACCATGGAAGTTCAGAGCGACTTCAAAGAACTGCTCGAGTTGTTCAACGCGCATGAGGTTGAATATCTCATCGTGGGCGGCTACGCTCTGGCCTATCACGGAGCCCCCAGGTACACGGGCGACATCGATCTGTTCGTCCATCCTTCACCCGACAACTCAAAGCGGATCCTGTCTGCCCTCGAGGCATTCGGATTCGGAAATCTCGGCTTGACCGAGGCGGATTTTCAGGTATCCGGAAGGGTCGTACAGCTGGGAGTTCCGCCCGTCCGTATCTACATCATCACCTCCCTCGACGGTGTCACCTGGGACGCCGCTGTCCGGGGAAAAATAGCCGGAAAATACGGGGATGTGCCGGTTCACTTCATTGGCCGCCGGGAGTTCCTGGTCAACAAGAGAGCCGTTGGAAGACAGAAAGACCTGGCGGATATCGAGGCTCTTGAAGGACTTGAATGAGCTCGGACCTGTCCCCGTCCCTTGCGATCTGCCTTCCAGCTGCACACCACAACGACAGCGTGGCACACGACATATTCCCGTCCACGTGATTTCAAGACCGGGGACTCCATAGAATAATTTTCGCACGCCCTGAATTTCCGGCGGGAAAAGCCGCGGTATTCTGCCGTCCCATATTGAACCGCGGTCCGTTACGGTTTATTGTCCTTTCCCTTGGACTGGCCCCGGGAAATCCCTCCTGCCTGAGTTCCGAGACCGGACAATTCGGGAAGGTTTTGCTCTCGAGTGTCCGGAGCCAGGCTCCGATAGGGAGGATGGCAGTCCACAGAAGATTCTCACCATGAAGGGGAAAGTGGCGAGGTTTTAGGGGAGATCTCTATCGCTCCAGACCGCGGGCGGTTGTCGTCTCCAGGATGTTTCGATCGTGGACTTCCGTCTTCTCATGGCACACCTTATTTCCCCATGAGAGCGGACTCATTTGCAGGATGGTAATGCAATGCTCGGAATCCGTTCTATCCCAATCAGACCTCTCCTGTCCGTGCGCTGGATCCTGGTTCCGTCGCTGATCCTTCTGGCCGTGACCGCAACCACGGCGCAGATCCAGACCATCGGGACCCAGGGCTCGTACCCTGACATCCAGCTCGACAAGGCGGGCAACCTCCACCTGGTGTACGGCCGGTCCGGCAAGACCTACTACCGGATGCTGCCCTTCGGTGCCAAGGCCTTCACGCCCGAGGAGAGCACCGGGGTCGGGGCCTCGCGCGACCACCAGAAGCAGCCTGACGTGGCCATCGATCCCAAGGGGGGCGTACACGTCCTCGGGAACTCGACCTACAACATGCGGACTTCCACCGGGTGGGGGTCCCCCGTGAGCCCCGGCGTGGGTCGAGATCATCACATGGCCTTCACTTCCGGCGGCGATCTCTGGATCGTCTACCGCGGCTACCAGCTGAGTGCTCGGAGAAAGCCTGCCAGCGGGAAGACCTTCGAGTCGCCCATCAACATCTTCACCGGCGGCGGTACCGACCACGTCTATCCCGACATCTGCGGCGGCTCCGACGGCACCATGCACGTGGTGTTCCGCATGCGGATCCCCAGCAACTACGACTGTGGATACCTGCGCTACGATGGCCAGAAGTGGGGTTCCGTGGAGTGGGCGTGCCTGAATGGCCGATCCAAGGTGGAGGAGGGGCCCCACGTGGCCCTGGACCGCAACAACGTACCCTGGGTGGCCATCCCCGAGGGGTATCTCAAGATCAACCACCGCACCGGCGGCACCTGGTCCAAGTCCATCGAGACCATCGGCACGGGCCACACCCGGTCCGAGCCCACCATCGGCGTGGACCGGTTCGGGAACCGGTTCGTGGCTAAGTGGGGGGGTGAGTACTTCGTTTACCGCGTCTCCGCGGCCAAGTGGGTGAAAGGCAAGCTCCCCAGCACCAATACCGATCCCATCGGATTCGTGGACGTGGTGGCCACGGACGAGGGCGCGTACATGGTCTACGAGCAGGGCAAGTCGGTGAACAAGTCCGTGGGCGCGGGTTCCGCGGACCTGGTGGCGGTGAAGGTGCTGCCCGACGGCAGCGTGGTTCCCCCGGGCACCGGGACGAGCAAGCCCCTGGAGGCGGACAAGTCGACCCTCTCCGCCCGGACGGGCGGCGTGGTCACCCTCACCCTGAATGCCGGGTCCACCCACGCTGGCCAGGGATACGTGATCCTGGCCAGCATGAGCGGTACCTCGCCGGGCATCCTGCTCCCGTCCAACACGCTGCTCCCCCTGAACCTCGACCTCCTCACCTTGGCGGTGTTTCAGTGGATGCACGACCCGCGCTACAAGGGATTCACCTGGTGGTTCGATGCCCAGGGCAAGGCCGAGGCCAAGCTGACAGTGGCTCCCGGATTTCTGACCCAGGCCGTGGGCATTAAGTATTACTTTGCCTACACGAACCTGCCGGCGATGAACTTTGCTTCCAACCCGGTTTCTCTGCTCATCGAGCCTTGATCCGGGGCGAAGAGTCATACAAAACCCCCGGGGTCCTCCGGATCTCGGGGGTTTTCTCGTTGAACTCCTACCCTTCTCCGGTTTCCGCGATATAGTGGCAATCGGGAGCCGGATCGGCTTTTTCCAGACCGGAGAGGGCGCCTGCAGCCATGAAGAAACCACACAGGTCCCGCATCATCGTCCTGACCGCCGCCCTCTCGGTGGCCTTGACCGCCTGTACCGGCTCCCGGCCGGAGCCGCCGAAGCCGGATTCGACAACCCCCTCCGCGGTGAAATCGCCCGAGAAAACCGAACCCGACCCACCCCGTATCGTGCGGGGGCCCCACGACATCGAGATCTTCGAGAGTAGCGAAATGGTGCTGGCCTACCTCGAGATCGAGGGAATTCCGTACGCGGAAATGGGCGACGAGATCGCCCGGGTGGCCCGGCTCCTCGAGAAGCAGGACATCCGGCCCCAGGGCTTCTCACGCACCCTCTACCTCGATGATCCCCGGGACGTGGACACCAGCCGGTATCACTACCGGGTGGGATTTCCCGTGGCCGGTACGGACCTGCCCAGGAAGCCACTGCGCTGCATGACCCTGCCGGCGCGCCTCGTAGCCCGCGCCCAGCATCGGGGCGACTACGACGAGGCCTACCAGGTGCGGTTCTACGAGGAGATCCCCGCCATCCTGGAGGGGATGGGGTATGTTCTGTCCGGGTCCATCTGCGAGATCTACCGCTATCCCGTGGTGGAAAAGGATCCGAAGGCGTGGCTCACCGAGTTGTGGTACCCGGTCAAGAAGAAGACACAGAAAAAGCAGCAGCAGCAGCAGAAGAAGAAGTCGCAGCCCCCTTCCGGCCGGAAGCCCTGATCACTCCTTCATGTGGATCTCGTAGCTGTAGAACAGCAGGGAGATGCTCTCCCCCTTGCGGTCCTCGATGATGGCCCGGGGGAAGTAGTTTCCGGCAAGATAGTGGTAGTGGTAGGAGATCCAGGGGAACTTGCCGGACCGGAAGTCGCGATGGATGAGCTGGGTGATGAGAACCCGGTCCCCGGGGATCGACCGGGACAGGACCTCGAGGCGGAGCGGGGCGTTGGTCTTCTGCGGCAGGATCACCTCCACCATTCGGTTTTTTCGGAAGAAGTAGGAGACGGTGCCGGGGGCGCCCACACTCCGGGGTACCACACTCCGGGGTACCACATCGTAGACCTCCGTGTCGCGGTCCGGGTTGCCCTGGCGCCGGCGGATGACTCCCTTGGGCACGGGAAATCCCGTGGGCAGGAGCCCTGCCTGTTCCATGAGGGTGTGGATGTCCTTCTCCACCCTCTTTTCCCGCCGGGCCGGTCCCAGGGTTCTCGTGATGCTCAACCGGAACTTGCCCTTCTTGTATTCGAGATCTCCCCAGAACTGGCCGGATTCCGCCGCCGTCTTGCTGTACCGGATCCACCGGCCGTGAACCCGGCAGCGGAATCTTTCCACGATGTCGCCCCAGGTGTAGAATCGGTCCAGGGCGGAGAAGAACGCCTTATTACTGTTTTTTTCAGTTTTTCCAGCCGGGTGTCGCTCTTCTTTTTCCTGCGCCTGGTGCGAGGGCGTGAGGGGGGCGAGGCAGACCAGGACCAGAGCGGCGATTACGGTATTCATGGCACTGTCCTTGGACAAGGGCGGCAAGGCTCTCCTAGTTCAATGTACATGAGACGATGCGGGTGGGCAAATCCCACGGCAATTTTTTGTCCTGGATCAGGACATCTCAAGCTCGTGGGGCATCCCACGGGTCTCAGAAGTCCTGATTCAGGACAAAAAATTGCCGTGGGGCCCAGGAGAAGTGCAGGAACATGATCGAACGCGGCCCGGACCCATGACCGGAAGGAGACCGTCCATGGCGTATGAACTCCCCGATCTCAGGTATCAGAAGGCCCTGAACACCCTGGATGCCGACGGACTCCGGGCCCACCTGGAGACGTTTTGCCTGGATCCCCGGTTCACGGTGGGCATCTGGTACTTTACCCCATCCGGCGGCCGGTTCCACGCGCCCTACGTGAAGCCGGCCGCCGTGGAGAAGCGCCTGGAGATGGCGGCCGGCATGGCCGACCTGGGGGTCACCGGCATCGAGGCCCACTATCCGGACGAGGTGAATCCCGACAACCTGCACCTCTACGAGAAACTCGAGAAGCGCAGCGGCATCAAGCTCACCACCGTGGCCTTTTCCCATTTCCACGACCCGGCCTTCGAGTTCGGATCGCTGTCGAGCCCCTACCCGGAGGTGCGGGAAAAGGCCCTGGACATCGCCGCGGAGGGCCTCGCCCTGGTGCGCGACACCGGGGCGTCGTGCGCCATCTCCTGGCCCGGCATCGACGGCTACACCTATTCCCTGGGCACGGTGTTCCCCTGGATGTGGCGTACCTTCGAGGCCACCCTGGCCGCGGCCATGGACCGGGTGCCCGGGGTGCGCGTGGCCATCGAGCCCAAACCGTACGAACCCGCCCCCAACAACATCTACCGCACCACGGCCGAGGGTATCCTGGCGGCCATGCGCATCGAGGCGCGGCTCTCCCACCCCAGGAACCGCTCCCTCCTGGACGCCGGCCACGCCCTGGTGGGCCTGAACCCCGAGATCGGCCACGTCCGCATGGGTTTCGAGGACGCGGCCGCGGCCTACGCCCTGGTGGGCATGGAGGGGCGGCTGGCGCACATCCACCTGAACAGCCAGCCGCTGGGCAACTACGACCAGGACCTGAACGTGGGCGTGGTGGAGTGGCAGCAGGCCGAGGCGCTGCTCTGGGTCCTGAAGATGATGGGGTACCGGGAGCACTGGGGTATCGACATCCATCCCGAGCGCATGCCGGTGGAGACGGCCGTGGCCCTGAACATCCGGGCCATCCGCCTCATGCTCGAGCGCCTGGACCGTCTGCCCCACCATCGCCTGCTGGAGTGCTTCCTGGATCCGGCCTCGAACCGGGGCGGAGTGGAGTCCGTGCTGCTGGATCTCATGGAGCAGGAGCCGGGTGCGTGAGCTCACCCGGACCGGGGATTTGTAGGCGGCGACGGCCTTCACTCCGAAGTGCTTCTGGAGTTTCGTTCAGAAGAATCCCCGTACCCGGAGTGCTGCCGCCATGAAGATCCGATTCTGCCTGGTTCTCGCCCTTGTCGTCCCCCT
Source organism: uncultured Planctomycetota bacterium (assembly GCA_964485695.1). Taxonomy (GTDB): domain Bacteria; phylum Planctomycetota; class JAFGQW01; order JAFGQW01; family JAFGQW01; genus CAZAKZ01. The sequence continues at coordinate 48,738 of CAZAKZ010000014.1, forward strand.
CGTTCTCGGTGTGGCCGCGGCCCAGACCGAGGTGGATCTCCCCCTCATCAAGGCCCTGGAAAAGGCCCCGAGCGTCCGGGCCCTCATCCTGCTCACGCCGGTGGAGGCGCCGGAAGGCCTGGCCCGGGTGAAGGAGGAGATCCTGGCCGCAATGCCGCCGGACGTGTTTCGCCTCGGGCATCGTTTGCATGGCCTGCCGATCCTGGCGGGAACGGTGACTCCCGCGGCCGTGCGGGCTCTCATGTGGACGGGTCGGGTGCGCCGCATCGGCCTGGACGAGACCGTCCACGCGGTGCTCTCGGAGAGCGCCCTCATCGTGGGGGCGCCTGCGGTCCACACCCTCGGCTTCACCGGCAAGGGCATTGTGGTGGCCGTGCTGGACAGCGGCATCGACACCGACCACCCGGACCTGTCCGACAACCTGGCCCTCGGGGCGTATCACTTCCTGGGCGGCGGCTCCAGCGTGGGCGTCGGGGCCGAGGACGACAACGGCCACGGCACCAAGGTGTCCGGCGTCATCACCTCCGGGGGCGTGGTGGCGCCCTCCGGCATCGCCCCGGACACGGACATCCTGGCCATCAAGGTGCTGGACCAGAACGGGTCGGGCTACACCTCCGACCAGGTGGCCGCCCTCAACTACGTGGTCGTGAACCGCGCCACCTGGCCGGGCCTGGCCGCCATCAACATGAGCCTCGGCACGAACAAGATGTACACCCAGTATCCCTGCGACCAGGCGGACACGGCCACTCAGGCCCTGGCCGTGGCCATCGATGCGGCCCGGGCCGCGGGCATTTCGGTGTTCGCCGCGGCCGGCAACGGCGCCAGCGTGAACTCCATGCCGGCGCCCGCCTGTATCCGCAACGCCCTCAGCGTGGGCGCCACCTACGACAAGGCCTACACCCGGGTCACGTGGTCGAGTTGCACGGACATCAGCCCCGCCGTGGACCAGATCGTGTGCATCACCGACCGCATGTCCGGAGGCCTGGACCTGCTGGCACCGGGCGCACTGCTGGAACTGTCCGCCATGGGCGGGGGCAAGGCCGCGAACCAGGGCGGCACTTCCTTTGCCTGTCCCCACGCGGCCGCGGCCGCGGCCCTGTTGCGCCAGGCGATTCCCTGCCTGACGCCCGACCAGATGGAGGCGGCGCTCGAGGCCTCGGGCACCCCGATCCACGATGCGGCCCTGAACGTCTACCACCCGCGCCTGGACATCGAGACCGCCCTGGGAACCCTGCCCCGGTTCGAAGCGCTGGATCCCTTCCGGAACGGCTGGCGGGTCCGGCTCCGCCTCAAGGCGCCGAACAGCTCCGGCCTGAACCACGTGGCCGCCGCCTCCCTCAGCACTGCGCCGAAGCTCTTCCTGGGCGGCGGCAAGTCCATTGCCCTGGCCCTGGACGATCTGCTCATCGCCTCCTTCAACGTGCCGGCGGTCTTCGAGGGATTCACCGGCATCCTGGACAGCCGGGGCGAGGCCCTCGTGTTCCTGAACCTGCCCCGGGCAAACCCGCTGGTGGGCGTGGAGTTCTACCTCGGCTTCTTCACCCACACGACCTCGGTGAACGAGGTGTCGTGGCCCCTGAAGGCACGCATCTTGCTGTAAAAGTCCGACGCTCTGCACCAGGGGCTGGGTACGGGCCCTCGGGGTTGCCAGAAGGTACTATTGGTTGTATTATTAGTCGTATGGTCAATAGTATCGTTGGAGGTATTACATGGCGATGATCCCGAAGATGATCCCGGTGACGGACTTGCGCCAGGATGCAGCCGGAGTTCTGAAGAAAGTGCAGAAATCCGAGGATCCCCTGGTCATCACCCAGCGCGGCCGGGCCGCTGCCATCCTCCTCAGCGTGGACGCATACGAGCGATCGCGGCAGGAAAGAGCGCTCCTGCGACTCCTTGCCCTGGGGGAGAAGGAGATTCAGCTGGGCAAGGGCCATTCCCTGGAGAGCGTGCTCAAGGAGGCGGACGCCATTCTCGAGGGTGACGGGGCGTGAGGGTCCGGTTCACCCCCTCGGCCCGGTTGCAGTTCCTTGAGGCCGTGGCCTTCATCCGTCGAGACAATCCAGAGGCGGCCCGGAAGTTCCGCCGGCGGGCGGAGAAGGTCCTGCGACGCCTCATCGATCATCCGGAATCAGGACGCATGATCCCGGAGTTTCCCGACCTGCCGCATCGAGAGGTCGTCATCGCTCCCAATCGGTTCTTCTATCGCGTGCTGAAGAGGACGGTCTGGATCGTGGCCGTATGGCACGGGGCTCAGGACGTGAGTGAACCGTCGGATTCCGGTTGACGCTCAAGGAGCGGTCTTGTCCGTGAGCCGGGACCAGAGCCGCGCCTGGAAGGCCAGGGTCAGGAGCGCCAGGAGTCCCACCGCCGCGATCCACATTCCCAGAGCAAACGACGCCGGCGCGTACGTGAACACCACCCGGTGCCTGCCCGCCTGGACCTGGATGGCCCGGCCCGTGATGTTGGCCCGGTGGATGGGGGTCTCCACCCCGTCCACCGTGGCCGTCCACCCGGGATACCAGGTATCGCTCAGGAAGAGCAGGCACTCCCGGGGGGCGGTCACCTCGAGGCGGACCTCGTGCTGGTCGTAGTTCTCGAATTTCACGCCGCCCTCGATGGCGGGGCCCGGGAGGCCCAGGGGCGTGGTGTTCATGCCGCGCTCGCGGTGGATGAGCACCGTGGTCCGCGAGTCGAAGTCCGGACTCAGCACCTCCTGCTGCGCGGCCGTGAGTCTGCGGAGCCCGGCCGCTCGCTCTACCACCACCCGGCCAAAGGGCACCAAGAAGGCGCGCGGCAATACCCCCGGATTCCGGTGGAGGCGGATCCGGAAGGGGGAATACGGGGCCTGATACTCGACGTCGAGGGGATACTGCAGCCGCTTGCCGCCGGAGAACTCCGCCACCAGGGGGTACTTGCCCGCGAGATAGCCGTACGGATCGATGAAGTAGCGCACGTTCAGGAGGGAGGCGATCTTCTCGTTCATCGCCTGGATAGGTTGCGGGGCGCGCGGATTTCCCGGAATGATGATCAGCTGGCCGGCTTCCATCATCCACCGGGGATAGAGCTGGTAGTAGAGGAAGACGTTGGTGATGTCGAAGAGCAGGTTCAGGTTGGGGTCGAGGAGGTTCCGGGCCGGATCGTAGGGCGTGAGATCGCCCTTCCAGCCCCGGGCCAGGTGATAGCCATTGGTGAATACGATGCGTTCTGGATCCAGGTCGGCCATGCGGTAGGGATCGGTGCGCCCCGCCTCCTCCTCCTGGATACGCCGGGCGGTGTCGGGCATGGTGGTCCAGCGTTCGGCCTCGATCCTGGGATTGTGGTCCCCCAGGGCCACCTTCAGGTCCAGGAAGCAGAGCGCCAGGGCCAGGGCCGAGAGACCCGCGGTCACCGCCTTTTTCCGGGCTCCGGGCACGCGCGTGACGATCCAGGTGAGGCCCAGGGCCGCGGTCACGGCCAGCACCAGGTCCACGTAGAGGAGGAACCGGTCGTGGAACCGGAACAGGTCGAATCCGGGTACCCCGTAATAGAAGAGGTAGAAGAGGCCGCCCCCCTTGCCGAGACACAGCAGCAGGCTCAGGATCAGGAACACCAGGAGCATCCGGACGTTGGGCCTCCGCCACCCCAGCACCAGGCATACCACGAGGAGCGCCAGCGGCAGCAGACCCACGTACCCGGTCATCTCCCAGTAGAGAATGGGTGTCTTCGCGTCCTGCTCGAATCCCACCAGCTCCCGGATGGTTTCCCCCGGCTTCCCGGGGTGCGGCACCGGCTTTCCGGTCCGGGGATTGATCCAGGTCCTGGGCTCGAGTTCCCCGGGATCCCCGAAGGCGCTGGGCAGGAAGAAGGCGCCCAGGTGCTTCCACTGGTACTGCCACTGTGTGGCATGCTCCAGGGTCATACCGCCTTTGCGGGGCCCTAAGTCGTTGAGCTCGTTGGTGGGGAGGATCTGCGGCATGCCGAGGAGAACGCCCAGGAGGACGGCATAGCCGACACCCCCTCCGAAGCGCCAGGCGTTGGGCCATCGGCCGCCCTCGTAGGGCTTCCGGATCCAGATTTTCACACCGAGGTAGACCGCGTAGAGGCCGGCTACCAGCAGGTTGTTGAACACGATCTGGGGGTGGCCGGCCAGGACCATGGCGCCCACCGCCAGGGCGAAGAGGGTCAGGGTCTTTATCGACCGCCTCGCGGCGTAGCGCTCCAGGAGCAGCAGCAGCAGCGGGATCCAGATGGCGGAGGCGGTCATGTTGACGTGCTTCAGGTGGGTGACGAAGAAGCCCGAGAAGGCGAAGATCACGGCGGCCACCAGGGTGCAGGAACGGGCCGCACCCAGTTGCCGGGCGTAGAGGGCCGCGAACACGCCCGAGAGCACTACGTGGATCAGGATGCCCCAGTTGAAGGCAATGGCCAGGGGCAGGATCCAGAACAGGGCCAGGTTCAGGGGGTAGAGGGCGGCCACCTGGCCCTCGGCGTGGAGTGGGAACCCGGTGCCGATGAAGCTACACCACAGCGGCAGGCGCCCCTGGGCGAGGCCCTCCTGGTAGAAGTGCTTCATGGGGTAGTTCAGGTGCCAGATGTCCGACCCGGCGATGTCGTGGGTGAAGAAGAGGCTCAGGCCGGCGGCGACGTCGAGGCCGTAGAAGACGATGGCGGCGGCCAACATCACGCAGCCGGCAATCGCGCCGGTGCGCACCAGCTCGGCCAGAGAAACCTCGCTGGATCTCGGGGTCGGTTCATTCATGGTTTCGTGCTCCCATCCCGGATCGGAGAGCACATTCTTGCAGAAGGGCAGTGCCAGGGCAACGTGGTATTTGGTTCCGGCGAAGCCTTACGACATGGCCAGGGACTTGCCCTGTTTCCGGGTCTGGGCGAGCATGGCCACGCCCACGTTCAGGAAATCGTGATGGGTGGAGTCCTCCTGGGGGAGCGGGCCGGTCAGGATGGACAGGCTGAGAGTGACGTTGTGCGAATCCCGGCCGAGGGAAACCGGCATCTCCTCGACCTGCTTTCGGATGCGGCGGCCGAGGCCGTAGAGAGCGTTGGAGGTCGTATGGGGCAGGAGGAGGACGAACTGGTCCTCCTGGTTTCGAAACAGGAGGTCCTCGGAACGAAGGGACTTCACGATGTTGCTTCCGAGCTGGCGCAGGACCTTGTCCGTTTCTTCTCGCCCGAAGGCCTCGAGGATGGTGGGGTAGTCATCCACTCCGAACACCACCAGGCTCATGGCGGTGTCTTCCTCCCGGGCGTCGGCGTGGGCCTCCTCGAGGAAGTCGAGGAAACAGGCCCGGTTCAGGCAGCCCGTGGCCGGATCCTGAGCGTAGGCCAGGAAGGCCGGGTCCTTCAGGAGCCGGTTCAGGCCGCCCTGGAGGTGGAACCGGTAGGACCGGCTGCCGGTGGTGACGATCTGACCGTCGTCGAGCCTCTGCATTCCCCGGACCTCCCGGCCGTCCACGGCCACCTGGTCCGAGCCGGGCACGGGTTCCAGGCACACGACGTCCTGACCGTCTTCCCGGGTAAGGATAAATCGGGCCTCCTCCAGCACGGTCTCCTCTGCCTGGAGGAGGATCCGTTTGAAGGGTCCTGTCCGGTCTTCCGGGATCAGGCACGGCTTCTCCGCCGGCCAGTGCCGGACGTCGCTTGCGGACGATGTGGATCGGTCAGAGTCGGGTACGGCCTGGGAATCGATCACCTTTGAGGTCCCCCAAAGTGGCCCGAAGATGAAATGTCTCCGAGTATCGTTTTCAATCGGAACCGGCGGGGAATGACTTGAGGGGTGTCATTTTCAGGGGAAACCCCCAGCTCTGCTGGAGGACTCGTGAAGTTTGACATTTCCGGAAATCGAGGCGGGATTTCCTTTGCCCATGTCCTCCGAGATTGAAAGTAATCGTGGTTATCCCCTCCAAGGTGTACCATTGCATTGTTGCGTGCCATTGTTCCCATGGGTGATCCCACGGCCTGATTTTGTCCTAGATCGGGACATATCAGGGATGTGGGATGCCCCACGGCCCTGATATGTCTCGATCTAGGACAAAATCAGGTTGTGGGATCGGCACTTCCGCATTCAGGCCTACCCGAAACATACCGCTTTGAGCGGTTCACCCTTTTTAAAGCCTCCGGCTCTGCCGGAGGATGTATTAACTCAAGAAACAAGGGCGCGGGCAGTGTGGATCCGTCGTAGAATCGCCTCTTTCCCGATGACCTCCATGGATTGCACGAGGGGGGGGGTGGCGCGGCTTCCCGTCACCGCGACCCGGAGCACCATGAAAATATTTCCGCGTTTCCACCCCTTCTCGCCGGCCAGGGCGTCCACGGCGGCCTCGTAGTCCGCGGCCCCGGGCTGCGGGCCGAGACCCTCCAGGTGCGAGGGGTAGGCCGAGAGGACCCCGGCCGCGAACGCCCGGTCGCATTTCTTCGGCACCAGGAGGTCCACGTCGTAGCCTTGCGGGTCTTCGAAGAAGAAGGCGCTCTTCCCCTCCACCTCGTCGAGGGTCTTGATGCGCTCCTGGACCAGCGGCAGGAACCGGGGCAGGAGCGTGTGTCGCTCTTCCGGAAGGCCGAAATCCTTCACCACCTCGACCAGGTCTTCCAGGGCCATGGCGCGGATGTACTCGCCGTTGAGCCAGTCCAGTTTCTCGAGGTTGAACACCGGCGCGGCCGAGGCGTTGACGCGACTGAATTCGAAGGCCTCCACCAGGGTTTCGAAGGGAAACACCTCCTCGCCGCCGGGAAGGCTGAATCCCAGCAGCGCCAGGAAGTTCACCAGGGCCTCGGGCAGGTAGCCCTTCTGCCGGTACCACTCGATGCTCACGGGGTTCTTTCGCTTGGAGATCTTGGACCGGTTCTTGTTCCTGAGCAGCGGGAGGTGCGCCATCTCCGGCATGGGGTAGCCGAGCGCCCGGTAGATGAACACGTGCTTGGGCACCGAGCTGATCCACTCCTCGGCGCGGATGACGTGGGTGATCTGCATGAGGTGGTCGTCCACCACGTTGGCCAGGTGGTAGGTGGGGAAACCGTCCGTCTTCACCAGCACCTGGTCGTCGATGACGTCGTTCCGGAAGGTGATGTCCCCCCGGACCTCGTCGTGGAAGGTAGTCTCGCCCTCGTGGGGAACCTTGAGCCGGATGACGTGGGGTTTTCCCGCCCTCAGGTTTTCCTGCCCCACGGGGCCGGCCAGGTCGCGGCAGTGCCCGTCGTATCCGATGAGGTCCCGGCCCTCCTTTTTCTGCTGCTCGCGCACCTGTTTCAGGCGCTCCGGGGTGCAGAAGCACGGGTAGGCGCGGCCGGCATCCACCATGCGCGCGGCGTGGTCGGCATAGATGTCCAGTCGCTCGGACTGGCGGTACGGTCCGTATTCGCCGCCCTCATCGGGCCCCTCGTCCCACTGGATGCCGAGCCACCGGAGACTGCGGAGGATCATGGCCTCGGAGGCCGGGGTGGAGCGCTCCTGGTCGGTGTCCTCGATGCGGAGGAGGAACTGCCCTCCGGTCTTCCTGGCCAGGGCCTGGTTGAACAGGGCCACGTACGCCGTGCCCACGTGGGGGTCACCCGTGGGACTGGGGGCAATGCGTGTTCGTGCGGGCGTCGTCATGGTTCGGAAGTCCTCCTTCCGGAAGGTAGTAGGCGCCGGTGGGGGATTTTTCAACCGGCTGCGATTTTCCGGAGCTCGTGCATGACGTCCTGGTCGCCGCGTCCGAAGTGGTCGTGGAGCTTCAGGTAGATCTCGAAAAGGCGCTCATAGACCGGCCGGGTGGTTTCGTCCGGCGTCACCGTGCCGTCGTGGCCGCACCCGAGGTGCGCCACGGCGTCGGCCGCGCTTTGAAAGCCGCTGCCGGCCGGACCCGCGGCCAGGGCGCCGAACACGGCGCTGCCCCGGGCCACGGTCTGATCGCTCGAGGCGATGTGGATGGGGAAATGGGTGATGTCCGCGTAGAGCTGCATCAGGAAGGGATTCTTCCGGGCCAGGCCGCCGCAGGCCACGATGCGCTCAACGGGGACCCCGGCCTGGACGTAGCGGTCCAGGATGACCCGGGTGCCGAAGGCCGTGGCCTCCAGGAAGGCCCGGTATATCTCCTCCGGCCGGGTGTTCAGGGTCAGGCCCACCAGGGCGCCGGACAGGTTTCCGTCCATGAGGATGCTGCGGTTGCCCTGGTGCCAATCCAGGGCCACGAGGCCGGTCTCTCCGGGCCGGAGGGCGGCGGCCTTTTCGCTGAGCAGGGCGTGGAGGTCCACGCCCTCCTGTTCGGCCTCGGCCTGGAAGGCCGCGGGCAAGGCCCGGTCCAGGAACCAGGCGAAGATATCCCCCACGGCGCCCTGGCCCGATTCGTAGCCGTGATACCCCGGCAGGATCCCGTCCTCCACCAGACCCGCGAAGCCCTCGAAGAACCGGGCCTCGGCGCCGAGGGTCATGTGGCAGGCGCTGGTGCCCAGGATGATGACCATGGTGCCGGGGGCGTGCACGCCCACACCCGGCACGCCCGCGTGGGCGTCAATGGTGGCGGCGCTGACCGGAAGGCCCGCGGGCAGGCCGAACAGCTCGGCGGCTTCGGCCAGGATGCGGCCCGCCGGTTTTCCCGGGGCCACCACCTCGCCCTGGACCTTTTCCCGGTAGAACCCGGTGAGTGCCGGATCGAGGCTCGCGAGGAATTCCTCGGAGGGGTAGCCGTCGCGGCTGTTCCACAGGGCCTTGTACCCGGCTGCACACGCGTTCCGGGTCTCTCGACCGGTCAGCTGCCACACGATCCAGTCCCCGCCCTCGATGAACCGGTCCGCGGCGGCGTAGGCCTCGGGCGCTTCCCGGAGCACCTGCCAGGCCTTGGGCAGGAGCCACTCCAGGCCCACGACGCCTCCGTAGTAGGGGAGAAAGGGCTCGTCTCGCTGCCGGGCCACGGCGTTGATGCGCCGGGTCTCCTCCTTGGCACCGTGATGCTTCCAGAGCTTGGGCCAGGCGTGGGGCACCCGGGACCACGGTTCCAGGAGGCACAGGGGCACGCCGTCGGCCGTGACCGGGAGGGGTGTGCAGGCCGTGAAATCCACGCCCACGCCGATGAGGTCCTCGGGCCGCACTTGGCCCGCCTCGAGGGCCCTGCGGATGGCGCTCGCGGCGCTCTGGATCCAGTCCCCGGGGTGCTGGAGGGCCCAATCCCGCGGCAGGGCTTCGCCCGTGGGAAGAGCCGTGTCCAGGACGCCGTGCGTATAGGGCTCCACGGCCTCACCCACCTCCATGGCCTCTTCCACATCCAGGGCCAGGGCCCGGACGGATTCCGTGCCGAAATCGAGACCCAGTGCGATGCGTGCCATGGTTCTTCTCCTGGACGGGTCCGAGGGTGAAAAGGAACTCGGTGGAGCGGCTGCGGGCTAACAATACGGAGGGCGCTCGAAACCGTCAAGACGCGGGAGGTCCGGGAATCGGGCGAGAGGAAGACAAGGTCCAGAAATTGAAGAGGCGAACGTCATGACAATACCGATTTTGACTTCTCTAATTGACTTGAAATAAAGTTGTTACGTTGATTTCAGTCAAGGAGGCGTTAAGATCAGACGTATGTGTCTGATTAGAGTGGGTGGCCCCGGGGAGACGGGAATCCCTTACTTTCGTGGGGTGGGGTGAAAAAATATTTGTTCGGGTTCTGAATGGGAATCGATGCCTAAGGTGAACGCGGAGAAAGCGATAATGAGGTTCAAGATCCCCTAAAATAGTTCTTTCAAAACGAAAACAAAACCCTAAAATGCATTCTAACTGGCGGTGGGAAAAGGATGTTGTCCTGGAACCATGATCAAAGTGAGATTCTTGACAGCCCTATATGTAGTGGTATTTTACGACCCGCTGATGAATGAGGGCTATAGGTTGGGGAGGGCATTCAGAAGCACCTGAAGCGAGACTCGGGCGCCTAGGTCGGGCCCCTGGGTCCCCGATCCGGGTCTCTGGGAATCCCTCCACCGAGCAGCGTGCCGCCTCGCGGAAATCCAGTTCGCTGATTCCCGCAATTGACATCTTCTGCGGGGGAAATGCCGCCATTCATCGGGGCCGCGGACCCGAGGCGGTCATGCCTCGAGCCACGGAAACATGCACTGTTACATGCACGGAAACATGCACGGAAACATGACAGTGTATTTTTGAGACGTTGTTGATTGAGTCGTGAATTTCAGGGTGATTTCAAGGCAGTGATTTCAAGGCAGTGATTTCAAGGCAGTGATTTCAAGGCGGTGATTTTTAAGGCGGTGGACTCCGTGATCGGTTCCATGAATACCCCGTATTCGAGAAACGACCATGGGGGCAGCCTGAAGGCAGGCTGAAGGCAGGCTGACAGCAGGCAGCATCATGCAGCATGTCGGATCGGGATGATTGATTCATGAAGATTGATAGAAGATTCTCCAGGCCGGGCAGCCGGCCCCTCGAGGACATCGATTACGAGAAGCGTAACACCCGGATCCTCAATTCCGACGGTTCCCTGGTGTTCGAGGTGCGTGACGCCTGGGTTCCCAAGGCCTGGAGTCGGCTGGCGTCGGACATCCTGGTTTCGAAGTACTTCCGCAAGGCCGGCGTGCCTCAGAGGGATGCGGACGGGGCTCTTCTCAAGGACGATAATGGCAAGCCGGTTCTCGGTCCGGAGAAACACGTCCGCCAGGTCGTGGACCGCATGGCCTCCTGCTGGCGCCAGTGGGGCGAGCGGGGTGGTTTTTTCGACACGCCCGAGGACGGAGAGAACTTCCAGGCCGAGCTGGAATACATGCTGATTCACCAGCACGCCGCACCCAACTCCCCGCAGTGGTTCAACACCGGGCTGCACGACTCCTACGGCATCGTCGGACCGGCCCAGGGACACTATTTCTTCGATCCCGAGATCGGTCAGGTGGTGAAGGCGCCCGACTCCTACTCCCGCCCCCAGCCCCACGCCTGCTTCATCCAGGCCGTGGACGACAACCTGGTGAACGCGGGCGGTATCATGGACCTCTGGACCCGGGAAGCACGGCTGTTCAAGTACGGCTCGGGCACCGGCACGAACTTCTCCCGCATCCGCGGCGAGGGAGAGCCTCTGGCCGGTGGGGGCGTTTCCTCCGGACTCATGAGCTTCCTGAAGATCGGCGACCGGGCGGCCGGCGCCATCAAGTCGGGGGGCACCACCCGGCGGGCGGCCAAGATGGTCTGCCTGGATCTGGACCATCCCGACATCGAGGAGTTCGTCTCCTGGAAGGCCGAGGAAGAGAAGAAAGCCAAGGCCATGATCGAGGCCGGGTACGACGCCGACTTCAACGGCGAGGCGTACCAGACGGTGAGCGGCCAGAACTCCAACAACTCTGTGCGCATCCCGAGCAACTTCATCCGGGCCCTGGAGGTGGGCGGGGATTGGAACCTCACCTGGCGCACGGATGGTCGCGTCTCCAAGACTCTCAAGGCGCAGGACCTCATGGACCTCATCTCCAAGAGCGCCTGGGAGTGTGCGGATCCCGGCGTTCAGTACGAGGACACCATCAACGAGTGGCACACCTGCCCGGCGGGCGGACGCATCGAGGCGTCCAATCCCTGCTCCGAGTACATGTTCCTGAACGATACGGCCTGCAACCTGGCGTCGCTCAACCTGAAGAAGTTCTACGACGAGGCCACCGGGAAGTTCGATCTGGAGGCGCTGCGCCACGCCGTCCGCCTCTGGACCCTCGTCCTGGAGATCAGCGTGGGCATGGCGAGCTATCCCAGCAAGGAGATCGCCGTCCGGTCCTACGAGTTTCGAACCATCGGCCTCGGCCACGCCAACATCGGCAGCCTGCTCATGACCATGGGCATTCCCTACGACAGCCCGGAGGGCCGGGCCATTGCCGGCGGCCTCACCGCCGTTCTCACGGGCGAGTCCTATGCCACCAGCGCCGAGATGGCCCGGGAAGTGGGCGCGTTTCCGCGCTATCAGCAGAACCGAAAGAGCATGCTCCGGGTCATTCGCAACCACCGACGGGCCAGTTACGACCGCCCCCAGGAGGCGTATGAGGACCTGACGGTGAAGCCCATGGGCATCGATCCCGGGTGCTGCCTGCCCGACCTCCTGGAGGCGGCCCGATCGGCGTGGGACCGCGCCGTGGAACTGGGAGAGAACTACGGATTCCGCAATGCCCAGGCCTCGGTCATCGCGCCCACCGGCACCATCGGCCTGCTCATGGACTGCGACACCACCGGCGTGGAGCCCGATTTCTCGCTGGTGAAGCTGAAGAAACTGGCCGGGGGCGGCGTGTTCAAGATCGTGAACCAGACCGTGGGGAGCGCTCTGACCCGAATGGGATATACCGCCGACCAGACCAAGGCCATTCTCACCCACGTGGTGGGCACCGGCACGCTGCGCGACGCCCCCGGAGTCAGCCGGGCGCGTCTCCTGGCCAAGGGACTCCTGGAGAGCGAGGTGGATCAGATCGACGTGGCGCTGGCCAGCGCCTTTGACCTCGCCCAGGCCGTCAGTCCCAACGTGGTGGGGGAGGAAGCCATGCGCAGGCTGGGCTTCGAGCCCGAACACCAAGGGGATTCCGACTTCGATCTCCTGGACGCTCTGGCCTTCACCCGGGAGGACATCTCGAAGGCGGAGGATTACGCCTGCGGCCACGGCACGGTGGAGGGGGCTCTGGAACTCCGTGAGGAGCACCTGCCCGTGTTCGACTGCGCCAACCGATGCGGAAAGAACGGCAAGCGTTTCATCCATTACATGGGCCACGTCAAGATGATGGCGGCCACCCAGTCGTTCGTGTCCGGCGCCATCTCCAAGACCATCAATATGCCGGGCGAGGTGGACGTCAAGGACATCGAAGAGGCGTTCCTCCAGGGGTGGAACCTCGGCCTCAAGGCCATCGCCCTCTACCGGGACGGATGCAAGAGCTCCCAGCCCCTGAACGTGATGGGCGACGGGAACAAAAAAAGCAAAACCCGCAGCAATCCAGGGTCATCCCAGGCAGGGTCATCCCAGGCAGGGTCATCCCAGATGATGGAAGAGACCGAGGAAGAGACCGAGGCGCCTCCCTTCATCACTCCCCAGGTCGGACCGGCGCTGCAGCCCATCCGCCGCCGCCTGCCCAAGCGGCGCATGGGTTTCACCCAGGAGGCCCGCGTGGGCGGCACCAAAGTTTACCTCCGCACCGGAGAGTACGAGGACGGCACCCTGGGCGAGATCTTCATCGACCTGGCCAAGGAGGGTGCGGCCTTCCGGAGCATGATGAACTGCTTTGCCATTTCCGTGTCCCTCGGCCTCCAGCACGGCGTGCCGCTGAAGGAGTTCGTGGACTGTTTCACCTTCACGCGGTTCGAACCCCAGGGCCGTGTCACCAGTCATCCCAACATCAAGATGGCCACCAGCGTGGTGGACTACATCTTCCGGGTGCTGGACCTGGAGTATCACGGCAACACCGACCTCGTGCACGTGAAGCCCGGGGAGCTAGAAAAAGAGACCCGGGAGGTGGCCGCCCGCCAGGAATCCGCTCCCACGGCTTCCGCCCCAAGGGTTCCCCATGTGCCCGTCGAATTCGACGAGGGTGGCGCCTCAGAATCGATTCAGGAACTCTCGAAGAAAGTCCCGGAGAGTTCACCTATGAATCCAGAGGATCGTAATCATCTGTCCGGGGAGCCTGGTGGAAGTCCTCTCGATTCCAAATCCGAAAACAAACAAAACGACCTCGGATCCAAAATCGAAACCGACATGGCGGGAGGCAACGGGAACCAAGGCACAACCCTGCCGACCGGGGGGAAACCCGACGCCCCGTCCCTCCCCACGGCCCCCTTCCTGCAGCCGCCCTGGGAGATCGCGCCCCAGATCCAGCCCCAACCCGGGGAAAAGACCCGATCCAGGACCCCCGGCGCGTCCACCAGCGTGATGGACGAGCACTTCGGAGGCATGATGGGCGACGCCCCGTTCTGTGACGTTTGCGGCCACATCACGGTCCGAAACGGTTCCTGCTACCGTTGCCTGAACTGCGGCAATTCCATGGGGTGCAGCTGAGGGATCGCGTGCACACGAGCCCGAATGCGCTCAAAATGTACCTGTGAAACCCAGGCTCACGATTTTCATCATTTTAAGGGGAAACCCCCAGCTCTGCTGGGGGACTCGTGAAGTTTGACAG